>NZ_JRMM01000011.1:0-57347 GCF_000972905.1 Mycobacterium sp. UM_Kg27 | reverse complement strand
TTGCCACGACGAGCGTCAATGACAGCCTTCTTATGCTTCGTGGTAGCCCACTTGGAATGGCCACTCATCGATTGCCCTACCTCACTGTTGCATCAAAAACTTCGCGCGACGAGTCTACGTGTCAGTCCTGATCGCGTGCTGGGGGCTGCTCGGGCGGGAAGAATCCCGGCGCCCATCGTTCGATCAGCGCGGCGTACTCGACGTGGGCGTCCAACTGCACGGCGACGCCCAGCAAACCGCCCAGTGTGCGCAGCAACATGACGTAACCAGCGGGGATGGTCAGCCGGCGTACCATCTTGAAGCGGTCGGCGAACCCCTCCGCCATCGGATCGGTGGTGACCAGCGCAGACTTCTGGAACCACTCGCGGGTGAAGTGGAACTCCCCCGAACGCAGCGGGTCGATGTAGGGCCACAGCGGCTGGATGTACTCCACCAGCTGCTCGGCACTCAAGTCGTAGTCAGCCGGCATGAACCCGAGTTGCTTGAGCAGGCGGATTGCCTCGTCCCATTGCTCGTCACGGGCCCAGCACAGCAGTTCGGCGAATCCCGGCGGGATGCCCTCGGGATGTTCTGCCACCGCACCGAAGTCGATGACGCCCAGCCGGCCGTCGGGCAACATCATGAAGTTGCCCGGGTGCGGGTCGGCATGCACCAGCCCGGCCCGCGCCGGCGAGCTCAAGGTGAACTCCAGCAGCAACGCGCAGGCCGAGTCGCGCTCTTCCTTGGTGCCACTTTTGATGATCTCCGACAGCCGCCGACCGTCGATCCACTCCGAGACGATCACTTTCGGCGCGCTGGCGATCACCGCCGGGACGAAGAACTTCGGGTCGTCGGCATAGGCCTTGGCGAAGGCCCGCTGATTATCGGCCTCCTGGCGGTATTCGAGTTCGGCTTCCAGGGTGTCGTTGATCTCCGAGACCAGCCGGTCCACGTCAGCGCCGGGAACGACTTGCTTGGCGACCCAGTTGAACCGCTGAATCAACTTGAGGTCGGCGCGCAGCGCCTCGTCGGCGCCGGGATATTGGATCTTCACGGCGACCTCACGGCCGTCCTTCCAGACCGCCCGGTGAACCTGCCCGATGCTCGCCGAGGCAGCGGGGGTGTCGTCGAAGGACGCGAAACGCTCGCGCCACTTGGTGCCGAGCTGCGCGTCGAGCACCCGGTGAACCTTGGCGGCCGGCAGCGGCGGTGCTTCGCTCTGGAGCTTGACCAACGCCTCGCGGAACGGCTCGGCGAACTGCGGAGGAATCGCAGCCTCCATCACCGACAGCGCCTGGCCGACCTTCATCGCGCCGCCCTTGAGCTCGCCGAGCACCTTGAACATCTCGTCGGCGGCCTTCTCCAGCAGCTCGGCGTTGACCTCGTCTTTGGTCTTGCCGGTCATCCGTTTGCCCACACCGAGCGCTGCGCGGCCTGCCACTCCGGCCGGGAGGCTCGCCAGTTTTACTGCGCGGCGAAATCCGCCCCGCGCAAGATCTGCCATGCGGACATCATGCCTGGCCGATCCCGACGACGGTATCCCGGTCACCCAACGGACGGCCAACCCCGGGCGCGCCGGTCAGGCCCGCCCCTCGACGACGTCGACGAAGAGCCGGTGGATACGGCGGTCTCCGGTCACCTCCGGGTGAAACGAGGTGGCCAGTACGCGCCCTTGCCGCACCGCAACAGGATGTCCGGCGGCCTCGGCGAGCACCTGAACGCCCTCGCCGATCCGCTCCACCCAGGGTGCCCGGATGAACACCGCGTGCACCGGCTCGTCCAAACCGTCGAAGTCGATATCACCCTCGAAAGAATCGACTTGACGACCGAAAGCATTGCGCCGCACAGCCATATCGATGCCTGACAACGGAATTGCGGCGCGCCCCTGCGCGCCGGCATCGAGGATCTCGCTGGCCAGCAGGATCATTCCCGCGCAGGAGCCGTACGCCGGCATCCCCTCTGCCAGCCGGTCTCGCAGCGGGTCCGCCAGCTCCAGCTCGCGCAGCAGATGACTGATCGTGGTCGACTCCCCGCCGGGAATCAGCAACGCGTCCACCGCGTCCAGCTCGGAGCGGCGGCGTACCGGCACCGGATCGGCACCGACAGCGTTCAGGGCGGCGAGGTGTTCACGGACGTCGCCCTGCAATGCGAGGACACCGATGTGCGAGCCGCTCACTGGCCCGTCGGCTGAAATCCGGACGGATAGCGGGTCAGCCCCTCCTGCATGACCGCGGCCACCATGTCCCCGGATCGGTTGTAGATCTTGCCCTGGGTCAGCGCCCGGCCGGCGCCCGCCGAAGGTGATGACTGGTCATAGAGCAGCCATTCGTCGGCTCGGAAGGGGCGCATGAACCACATCGCGTGATCGAGCGACGCCACCTGCAAGTGGTCCCGCTCACTCGGGTGGATCGCCCAGGAGGTGCCCAGCAGGGTCAGGTCACTCATGTAGGCCAGCGCGCAGATGTGCAGCACCGGATCGTCGGGCAGCCGGTCGCGGTGGCGGAACCAGACCTGCTGCTCGGCAACCTTGCCCGGCATGTGCGGCAACTGCTCACGCGGCACCCGGCGCAGATCCCACTCGGCGAACGCTTTGAAGCCTTCGTCGTCGAAGGCCTTCATCGCAGCGATGTCGGGCAGGTCCTTGGGGTCGGGGGCATCGGGCATCACATCTTGGTGCTCAATGCCCTGTTGCTCGGTCTGGAACGAGGCCGACATGTTGAAGATGGTTTCGCCGTGCTGAACGGCGTTGACACGCCGCGTGCAGAACGAGCCGCCGTCGCGGACCCGCTCCACGGTGAACACCGTGGGCGCCTTGGCATCTCCGGGACGCAGAAAATATCCGTGCAGCGAATGGACCCGGTAACGCGGATCCACGGTGCGCACCGCCGAGACCAGGGCTTGACCGGCGACGTGCCCGCCGAAGGTGCGCTGGTTGTCAGCCGAGAGCGGGCTGAACACCGTCCCCCGGTAGATGTTGACCTCGAGTTGTTCGAGGTCGAGGATCTCTTCGATCGCCACACTAAGACCGTCTGCTCGTCGCGCGAGCGCTCATCGCCGTTGTCACCAGCCGCGTTCGGCAAGCCGGTGCGGTTGCGCGATGTCCTCCACGTTGATGCCGACCATCGCCTCGCCCAGCCCGCGCGACACCCGAGCCAACACGTCGGGGTCGTCGTAGAAGGTGGCGGCCTTGACGATGGCTGCCGCACGCGCGGCGGGATCACCGGACTTGAAGATGCCGGAACCGACGAACACGCCCTCCGCTCCGAGCTGCATCATCATCGCGGCATCCGCCGGGGTGGCGATGCCGCCCGCGGTGAACAGCGTTACCGGCAGCTTTCCGGCCCTGGCCACCTCTGCGACCAGCTCGTAGGGTGCCTGCAATTCCTTTGCGGCAACGAATAATTCGTCCTCTGAGAGCGACGAGAGCCGACGAATCTCGCCGCCGATGGATCGCATGTGGGTAGTGGCGTTGGAGACGTCACCGGTGCCGGCCTCGCCCTTGGAGCGGATCATGGCCGCACCCTCGGTGATCCGGCGCAGCGCCTCGCCCAGGTTGGTCGCCCCGCACACGAATGGCACGGTGTACTTCCACTTGTCGATGTGGTGGGTGTAGTCGGCGGGGGTCAGTACCTCGGACTCGTCGATGTAGTCCACCCCCAGGCTCTGCAGGATCTGCGCCTCCACGAAGTGCCCGATCCGCACTTTGGCCATCACCGGGATGGTGACCGCGGCGATGATGCCCTCGATCATGTCCGGGTCGCTCATCCGCGAAACCCCGCCCTGTGCGCGGATGTCGGCGGGCACCCGCTCCAGTGCCATCACCGCGACGGCGCCGGCGGCCTCAGCGATGCGGGCCTGGTCCGGGGTGACGACGTCCATGATCACGCCGCCCTTGAGCATCTCTGCCATGCCGCGCTTTACTCGCGCAGTACCCGTTTGCCCGTCGGGTGCCGAACCGTTCTGCGCCGCGCTGTCCACTGAATGTTTCTCCTTGCTGGCCTGTAATACCCGCTCAGTGTAGTGGGCCGCCGCCAGCCGTTTTCCCGCTCATTGCCGCTACGTGGTGAACACCAGCCCCGCCGGTGGTGGATCGGCGAGCAGCGCGGGCAATACGAACACCCGCACGTAGCGGCGGACCTGGTCGGCGTCCTGGGCGCCGGGGATAAGGCCCAGCAGCAGTCCGAGTGCTGTCGAGAGCACGAATCGGGCCGCGTCGCGGGCATGCAGACCGGGCCGCAACTGCGGGCCGGCCTGGCGGAATCCCATCTCGTAGAGCGCGGCAAGCAACTCGCCCAGCGTCGCCGAGCGCGCGATCAGCGCGGCGATGTTGCCCTCGTCGGTGTGCTCGGAAATGACCCGCAGCAGTGGGTCCTGGGCAACCTCGGTCGCCACGATGACCAGGGACTCCGTCACCAGGTGGCCCGCGTCATGGGGCGGTGCCAGCCGCGCGGTGATCTCGGCGATCTTGCGTGCGGCCACCCGCACCACCAATGCGTCCAGCAGTTCGTCCCGGGTGGCGAAGTGGCGGTAGATCACCGCACGGGTGTATCCGGCTTCCCGCGCTATCACCTGCATGGTCGAGGCCCGATATCCGCGCAGAGCGAAGGATCGCTCTGCTGCGTCCAACAGTAGCTCTCGGGAGTGCTCGGGCGGGTTCCCGCCGCCGCGCGGTCGCCCCCGGCCGCGAAGCGTCACGTCTCGCCCGGCCGAGTTATATGGACATTCCAAGGCATATGTCTATTATTAACCGCACTGCATCACCCCGCGTTTCCGACGGAAGGCTCGTCGTATGGCGGCAACGACTACCGGCGTTCCCGAGCAACGAGACTGGCGGGCCGTGGCCGGCTCCTGGCGCCTGCTGGCCGATCCGGGCCGCAACGGAGGATCCGCCTTCGAGTTGATCGTCGGCTTGGCGGCTCCGATTCTGGCCCGCAGTTATCACCAACTGCGCGCGCATCCCAACGGCCGGCGCCTGTTCGCCGAGAAGCCCGATCTGTTAGCGCTGCTCGGCGACGACGACTATCTGGCCTCGTTGCCGCACGGCTCGCTCGGCCACGCCTACCGCTCGTTTCTGCGCACCAATCGTTTGGACGCCGGGGTGTTCGACGTGGACACGGTGATCCGGCCGATCGCGGAGCGTCGCGGCTGGGACGACGATTTCTTCTACATGATGCGGCGCGGCACCGCCCTACACGACATGTTCCACACCCTGGGCGGCTACGGTCCGGACATGGGCGGCGAGTTCGGCAATCTGGGGTTTCACTGCGGCCAGATGGAACCGTCCGGCGCACTCAAGGCGCTGACCCTCGGGCTGCTCGGACCCCTCATCCCGGCCTCGCCAGTGCGCAAACTCCGTTACTTCCGCGAAGCGGTCCGCCGCGGCCAACGCGCCGACAACCTGATGGCAGCGCCCTATGAGGAGCTGCTGGACCAGCCGATCACCGAGGTTCGCGCGGCGTTGGGCGTGATGCCGACGCCTAGCGCCCACCCGGCCGGTCATATGTTCATCAGCTGGATGCCGCCGGGCATGAGACCGCCGACCCGCTGGGATTACGACGCGACGTTGCCGGCCGCCTGAATCCGGCCGTCGGTCAGACGGTCAAGACCATGCGGTAGCGGGCCCGCCCCTCTGCCATGGCGGCATAGGCTTCGGCGGCCTGGGCAAGCGGACGCTCTTCGACACGGGCCCGAACCCCGGACAGCACCGCGAAGGACATGGTTTCCTCGACATCTCGGGCGGTGCCCGACGGGTGGCCGGTGACGCTGAGCCCGGGGGTGATCAGCTGCACGGGGGCGATCGGGAGCGGATCGCCGGTGACCCCGATGATCACGAGCTCCCCCCGTGGCGCCAGCCCGCCGAGGGTGTCGGCCATCGCGCGCGAATTGGCCGCCGTGGCCAGCACCACCGACGCACCGCCGAGCGCGGCCAGCGCCGCGGCGACGTCCCCGGCGGTCGAGTCGATGTAGTGATGGGCGCCGAGGGCAAGGGCGTCAGCTTCTTTGCCGGCGCCACGCGCGATCGCGATCGTCTCAAAGCCCATCGCCCGGGCGAACTGCACGCCCAAGTGTCCCAAACCACCCAGGCCCAGCACCGCCACCCGGTCCCCCGGCCGCGCCCGGGTCGATCGCAGCGCGTGGTAGGTGGTGACGCCGGCGCAGCCCATGGGCGCGGCTTCGACGAAGGACAGCTCGTCGGGGATACGGGCCAGCGCATTGGCCGGAACCACCACCGATTCGGCATAGCCGCCTGGATAGTGCCAGCTGGGCACCTGCCCGTTGGTGCAGTGAATGAAATCGCCTTTGCGGCAAGGAATGCAGTGGTTGCAGTGTCCTCCGAACCAGCCGACCGCAACCCGCTCGCCGAGCTGCCAGTCGGTCACGCCCGGCCCCAATTCGGCGATCGTGCCGGCGATCTCGTGCCCCAGCGTCAGCGGCCAGGTCATGGCGGGGAAGCCACCGCTGACGAAGGCGTGATCGGTGCCGCAGACACCGCAGGCGGCGACGGCGATACGGACCTGACCGGGCCCGGGCGCGGCGGTCTCGACATCGACAAGCGTCAGCGGCGCATCGACAGCGGCTACGTGAACAGCGCGATGTGTTGGCATGGCGGCTCCCTGGGTAGCGAGGATGACGGGCCAAGGCCAGTTCAGCCTAAGCCGCGTCGGTCAGGAAATCCGCCGAAGATCGGCATCGGCTCCGGCGACGCCGTCGGCCGCGCGAGCCGCCTCGGCCAGACGGTCACCCAGTTGCAGCGGGTAAACCTTTTGACCGCTGGCGGCCAGGGACGCGATCTCTGCGGGATCGCACCAGCGGTGACCGTGCAGGTAGCGCTGCTCCAGCCCGGTCCGGCCCACCCCAGACGGCTCGAACCGCGCAGTGCGGTGGACGAAGAAGAACTCCTGGCTGTCGAGGCGCTCGCCGTTGAACTCGAACACCGCGTCGCGCCGCCAGATCGGTCCGACCAGCGCACCGGGTTCGACCCGCAGACCGGTCTCCTCGGCCAGTTCGCGGGCCGCCGCCTCGGCCAGTGACTCGTCCGGCAGCACCTGCCCGCCGACGGTGAACCACCACCGTGGCGCCGGGTTGGCCGCATCATCGGCCAGCGCCGGATCGTGACCGCACAACAACAGCACCGATCCGCCCTCGTCGAGCAGCACCACCCGCGCCGAGACGCGCGGGTCCAGCACTCCGAGACCGCCGTGGGCGACCATGCCTGCGCGCTCCACAATCTCGAAATACGTTGGCATCGAAGCCGTTCCACCCAAGTGCAGGACCCGAACCAGCGGTCGTTCCCGCAGTGCCACCGTGTCACGGACCGCGTCATTGTGGAACCGGCGGGCCAACAGCACTCGCGCTTCGGCGTCCGCCAATTCGGCGACCATCACATGCGGCAGCGACTGGGCATCGACCATCGCCAGCTCGGCCGACAGCGCGTTCTCGGCGGCCTCCCGCGCGTGGCGCGGCGCCCGCTCGGCGGCATCGGCAACGGCCGCCAGCCGCCGGCCGGCCACCTGGTCCCCGTAGGCGTCGATCGCGACCGCCCGGGCCACCACCGCGCGGCGCGCCAGCGCCCCGTCCAGCGCCTGCCAGGACAGGTCACAGCGCACATGCAACCGGTTGAGCCGGTTGGCGGTCTGGTACGCCCAGGCCACCGCGGCGGCCAGCACCGCCACCACGACCAGCACCAGCACGGTTGCCACGATGGTCAGCTCCATCAGTCGCCCACCGTCACCTTGCTGCCGACCCCGGCGACCGTCTCGTAGACCCGGATGATCTGGTCGGCGACCACCGGCCAGTCGAAGCGGCGGACCGCCTCCGCGCCGGCCGCCACATACGACGCCCGCAGCACATCATCGTCGAGCACTTCGATCAGGGCGGCGGCCAACGCCGCGGAGTCGTCAACCGGGACCAGCCGACCGGCTTCTCCGTCGCCCAGCACCCGGCGAAAGGCGTCCAGGTCGCTGGCGACCACCGCGGTTCCGGCGGCCATCGCCTCGGCCAGGACGATCCCGAAGCTCTCCCCGCCGGTGTTGGGAGCGCAGTACACATCGGCGCTGCGCAGGGCCGAGGCCTTCTCGGCATCGTCGACCTGACCCAAGAAACGCAGGTGGCTCGCCAATTCCCCTGCGTTGCGGCGTAAGTCGTCCTCGTCGCCTCGCCCGACGATCAACACCTGCACGTCGGCGTGTTGCTCGACCAGAGCCGGCAGCGCTCCCAGTAGTACCGACATCCCCTTGCGCGGTTCGTCGTAGCGGCCGAGAAACAGCACCGTGCGGCCCGCCCGCGGATAACCCGGCAGGGGCTGCGCCGTCGCGAACGCAGCCACGTCGACCCCGTTGGGGATCTCGACCGCATCAGAGCCCAGGGCCTCCATCTGCCAGCGCCGGGCCAGATCGGAAACCGCGATGCGGCCGATGATCTTCTCGTGCATCGGCCGCAGCAGGCCCTGCACCACACTCAATGTCAGCGATTTTGTGGTCGAGGTGTGAAACGTCGCCACGATCGGGCCCTCGGCCACGTTCAGCGCCAGCATCGACAGGCTGGGGGCGTTCGGCTCGTGCAGGTGCAGCACATCAAAGTCGCCCTTCATGAGCCACCGTTTGACCTTGCGATAGGCAGCCGGGCTGAACTGTAGTCGGGCCACCGAACCGTTGTACGGGATCGCGACGGCCTTGCCGGCAGACACCACATAGTCGGGCAGCACGACATCGGGCGACGCCGGCGCCAACACGCTGACGTGGTGTCCGCGGGCGCGCAGCACCTCCGCCAGCTGCAGCACATGAGCCTGCACCCCGCCCGGCACATCGAACGAGTAGGGGCAGACCATGCCGATCCGCATCAGGTCTCCCCCAAGCGCGCCCGTCGCGATTCGGGAAGGTCGGCGATCCACTGCGGCTGCATCATGTGCCAGTCCTGCGGGTACGTCGCGATGCCCTCGGCGAACTTGTCGGCCAGCGCCTGGGTGATCACGCCGACCTCCCCGCTGCTGCAGTCCAGCGGGGCCTGGATATCGATGCCCCAGCCCGCTCCGTCGAACCAACAGTGCACCGGTAGCAGCGGTGCGCCGGTCTCGATCGCGAGTCTCGCCGAACCGGCCGGCATCCGCGTGACGTCGCCGAAGAAGTTGACCGCCACTCCGTTGCGGGTCAGGTCACGGTCAGCCATCAGACACACCAGGCCGTTGCCGGAGAGTCGCTCGGCGAGAACCTCGAACGGTGGCCGGGGGCCGCCGGACAACGGCAGCACCTCGAAACCCAGGCTCTCCCGAAACGCCAGGAACCTCCGGTAGAGCGATTCGGGTTTGAGGCGCTCGGCGACAGTGGTGAATCCGCCGTGGGTCTGGGCCAGCCATACCCCGGCCATGTCCCAGTTGCCGCTGTGCGGCAACGCCAACACCGCCCCACGTCCGGCCGCCAGCGCCGCGGTGACGTGGTCGCGGCCCCGCACCGTTTCGTGCAGCTGCGCCGCCAGCGCCGCGTGGTCCATGGCGGGCAGGCGGAACGCCTCACGCCAGTAGCGCGCATAGGACGTCAGCGAGGCCCGCATCAGCTCCGCCGAGACCTCCTGCGGCGCCACCCCGACGACGCGGGCCAAATTCTTGCGCAACTGCTCGGGTCCCCCGCCGCGCGAGGCGAACAGGGCGCCGGCGTCGAATGCGTTGCGAGCGAAGAATTCCGGCATCGCACGCACCAGCATCCAACCCGCCGCGAATCCGGCGTCGGTGGCCCAGGCATCCAGCTGGCTGAGCCCGGGAACTCGCAGGCCGCTCGGAATGAAGGTCACGGTCCCGCGGCTTCCTCACCGTCGGAACTGTCGGACATCTGCGGCAAGGGCTCCACCGCGCCCGGCGAGGTCCGCACGGTGTGCAGCCGCTGGGCGCAGGTGATCAGGCTGGCCACTGCCAGCAGCCACATCGCCACCGGCAACGCCCACGGCAGCGGGAAGACCGGCAGGCCGGACAATCCGGCGCCCACCAGCACGATGATCAGCCGTTCGGGCCGCTCGATGTAGCCGCCGTCACCGCGCAGTCCGCTGGCCTCCGCGCGGGCCTTGATGTAGGAGATCACCTGCGAGGTGACCAGGCAGATCAAAGTGGCCACCACCAGTGGCGGGTTGTCCAGACCGAACGCCGCCCACCAGGCCAGCCCGCAGAACACCGCGCCGTCACTGATCCGGTCGCAGGTAGCGTCCAGGACCGCACCGAACGCGCTGCCGCCGCCGCTTTGCCGAGCCATCGCCCCGTCGACCATGTCGAAATGCACGAAGAACCAGACGATCAGGGTGCCGGCGAACAGCTGACCGGTCGGGAACAGTGTCAGCGCCGCCAGCACCGCGCCGGCGGTGCCCACCATCGTGACGATGTCGGCGGTGAGTCCGGCTCGCAGCAGGACCCGCGCCACCGGCGTGGTGATGCCGGCGAACGTAGCCCGCGACAGAAACGGCAGCCTGCTCATTACTGCTTGGCCCACTCGTCGGCGAGCAATCGGCGGGTGTCGCGCAGCAGTTGCGGGATCACCTTGGAGCCGCCGACGATCGTGATGAAGTTCGCGTCACCGCCCCAGCGCGGCACCACATGCACGTGCAGGTGCTCGGCCAGTGACCCGCCGGCCGACTCGCCGAGGTTCATCCCGACATTGAATCCGTGCGGACGTGACACGGCCTTGATGACGCGGATCGCCTTCTGGATGAACGCCATCAGCTCGCTGCCCTCGTCATCGGTGAGGTCTTCGAACTCCGAGAACCGCCGGTAGGGCACCACCATCAGATGGCCCGGGTTGTACGGATAGAGATTGAGCACCGCATAGACGTGATCACCGCGCGCCACCACCAGCCCGTCCTCATCGGAGAGCGTGGGGATGTCGGTGAACGGTTGGGTGGATCGCGCCGACCCGGAGTCCGCACGCTTCAGCGGCGCCTCGGCCAGATAGTTCATCCGGTAGGGCGTCCACAGTCGCTCCAGTCGGTCGGGATCACCGGCGCCGGTGTCGACGATCGCCTCCTCGCCGGTCTGCTCGCCGCTCACTTCGCCTCACTCGCCTCGGAGCCCGCCTCGAGGCCCACCTTGACCGTCTCCGCGGTCGGCACGGTGTTGGCGCGTGCGGCGATCCAGCCGACGATGGCCGCCACCGCCTCATCGCGCGGCACCCCGTTGATCTGCGTGCGGTCGGCGAACCGGAAGCTGACCGCGCCCGCCTCGACATCGCGGTCGCCGGCCAGCAGCATGAACGGCACCTTCTGGTTGGTGTGGTTGACGATCTTCTTCGGCATCCGGTCGTCGCTGGCGTCGACCTCGACCCGCACCCCGTGGCGACGCAGTTGCCCGGCGAGGTCGTCCAGGTAGGCCACGTGCTGGTCGGCGACCGGGATGCCGACCACCTGGACCGGCGCCAGCCAGGCCGGGAAGGCGCCGGCGTAGTGCTCGGTCAGCACACCGAAGAAGCGCTCGATCGAACCGAACAGCGCCCGGTGGATGAGCACGGGCCGCTGCCGGGTCCCGTCGGAGGCGGTGTACTCCAGCTCGAAGCGGTCGGGCATGTTGAAGTCGAGCTGGATGGTCGACATCTGCCAGCTGCGCCCGAGCGCATCTTTGACCTGCACCGAGATCTTCGGTCCGTAGAAGGCGGCACCGCCCGGGTCCGGTACCAGGGTCAGTCCGGACGCCTCGGCGACCTCACGCAGGGTGTCGGTCGCCTCCTCCCACACCTCGTCGGAGCCGACATATTTCTCCGGGTCCTTGGTGGACAGCTCCAGGAAGTAGTCGTCCAGGCCGTAGTCGGCGAGCAGGTCCAACACGAAGCGCAGCAACGAGGTCAGCTCGTCACGCATGCTTTCGCGGGTGCAGTAGATGTGCGCGTCGTCCTGAGTCATCCCGCGCACCCGGGTCAGCCCGTGCACCACGCCGGAACGCTCGTAGCGGTAGACGCTGCCGAACTCGAAGAGCCGCAACGGAAGTTCCCGGTAGGAGCGTCCCCGCGACCGGAAGATCAGGTGGTGCATCGGGCAGTTCATCGGCTTGAGGTAGTAGTCCTGGCCCGGCTTGCGCAGCGTGCCGTCCTCGGCGAACTCCGCGTCGATGTGCATCGCCGGGTACATGCCCTCGCGGTACCACTCCAGGTGTCCGGAGGTCTCGTAGAGTTCGGACTTGGTGATGTGCGGGGTGTTGACGAACTGGTAACCGGCCTCGATGTGCTTGCGCCGCGAGTATTCCTCCAGCTCCCGACGGATGATTCCGCCCTTGGGGTGGAAAACCGGTAGCCCCGAACCGATTTCGTCGGGGAAGCTGAACAGGTCCAGCTCGACCCCGAGTTTGCGGTGATCGCGGCGCAGCGCCTCCTCGATCAGTTCGAGGTGACTGTCCAGTGCCTCCTGCGATTCCCATGCGGTGCCGTAGACGCGCTGCAGGCTGGCGTTGTTCTGGTCACCGCGCCAGTAGGCGGCCGAGGATCGGGTGAGCTTGAAAGCCGGGATGAACCGGGTGGTCGGGATGTGCGGGCCGCGGCACAGATCACCCCAAACCCGTTCCCGGGTGCGGGGATTCAAGTTGTCGTAGGCGGTGAGTTCGTCGCCGCCGACTTCCATGATGTCGCTGTCACCAGACTTGTCGTCGACCAGCTCGAGCTTGTAGGGCTCGCCGGCCAATTCAGCGCGTGCGGCATCCTTGGATTCGTAGACGCGCCGAGAGAACAGCTGCCCGTCCTTGATGATGGCGCGCATCCGCTTCTCCAGCTTGGCCAGATCCTCGGGGGTGAACGCCTCGGGTACGTCGAAGTCGTAGTAGAAGCCGTCGGTGATCGGCGGGCCGATGCCGAGTTTGGCGGCCGGAAACAGGTCCTGCACCGCCTGGGCCAGCACGTGGGCGCACGAGTGCCGGATCACGCTGCGGCCGTCGTCGGTGTCGGCGGCCACCGGGGTCACCTCGGCGTCGACCTCGGGAGTCCAGCTCAGGTCGCGCAGTCGGCCCTCGGCGTCGCGCACCACCACAACGGCGTTCGGGGCTCCCCGGTCGGGCAGGCCCGCTGCGCGCACCGCCGCGGCCGCGGTGGTCCCGGCAGCCACCCGGATCGGGCTTGCCGGGGCGGGGATGGCGGGCGCGGTCATGACGTGGTCTCCAAGGGGGTAGCTAGGGGCTAGAAACGTCCGCGACCATGCTATCGGGGCGCTGGTGGCCAGCCGTTCGCGAGTACGCCGGGTTCATGGTTGGCCGGGTTTGAGCACCACGAACAACGCCTCGCCGTCGGTCAGCACGGTGTCGCCGTCGCAGAGTCTGGTCTCGACGAAGATCTTGCGTCCCTCCGTCCGGCTGATCCACGCTTCGACCTGCAACTCCTTGTCGATCGGGACGATCTGGCGGTAGTTGAGGTGCAGGTAGGCGGTGCGTTGATAGGGCCCACCGGTCAGCAGCCAGGACGCGGTTCCCAGCACCGAGTCGAACAGCAACCCGATGGCCCCGCCGTGCGCCGCGCCGTTGCGCCCCAGGTGGAATCGCCGGAACCGGGCCCAGCCGCGCAACCGCCCGTCGTCGCCCTTCTTGAGCTTCATCGGCACTGCCAGCAGGTTGCCGCGCATCGGCAGGTCCAGCCGTCGCCCGGACGGTGAGGACCATTCATCGGTGTCGAACGGCGCCAGCAGCGCGCACACCTCTGCCAGTGCGTCGGCGGCGCGGCTGATCACCTCGGCGGGGGCGTCGGCGGCACGGGCGTGGTCCTGCAGGGCGCGCACGTTCTCCAAGAACCGGCCGTAGTCCGGCCCGCCCTTTTCGGTCGGTTCGGGCGGGTTGAAGCCGCCGCCGGCATGTGGGGCACTCACTCCCCTATTTAACGTTCCGGCAATTGGGGTGCCGGCGGCGCTCCCGCGATGGCAAGGTTGGGCCGTGGACTTGAGCACGCTGCGCGGGTTGCCGCTCACCTACGCCGAAGTGGGCGCTACCGCCGCAACGCTGCCCGACGGGTATCACCACCTCGACCTGAGCGCACCGATCGGCAAGGGTCGCCGGCGTTTCGAGGAGGCCGGCGATGCGGTGCTGCGCTGGGGCATGTTGCGCGGCGCTGGGCTGGGGGTTCGGGTGCACGCCGACAGCGACATCGCCGCGGTGGACGCGGTGGCGCGCGTACGTCTGGGCGTGCTGAGCGCGCCGTGCCGGGTGGTCTACGTCGTCAACGAGCTCAACCGGCGCGGTTTCGCCTACGGCACGCTGGCCGGGCATCCCGAATCCGGTGAGGAACTGTTCTCGGTGCGCTACGACCCGGCCGACGAGACGGTGTACGCGCAGGTGCGGGCGTTCTCCCGGCCCGCCACCTGGTGGACCAGGGCAGCCGGTCCGATCGGGCGGCTGGCGCAGCGCACCATCGCCAAGCGCTATCTGCGGGCGGTGTGACGCTGCCGCGGGTCAGCTCCAGCGCGCCAGCAGGCGCTGCGCCCCGGTGCACAGCTCGTTGAGGACCGTTGCCGCCGGGCGGCTGTCGGTGAGCATGCCCACGCCCTGACCGGCATCGACCGGGGCGATGCGCTGATCGTCGGCGGCAATCCCGGCGGCCAGTTCCGCGCCCGCCTCCCGGTCGCCGGCCAGATCGTCCTCGCGGCCGATCCAGCGGCCGGTGAAGTCATTGCGCAGCACCCGCGACGGAAACCGTGCCGGCCAGTCCAGGCGCTGCCCGACGTCGAAGACGCGGGTGGTGATAGTGTCGGTGCCGGCGGCCGAGATCAGTGTGCGGCGGGCAGCCTCGCCGGTCAGGGCCTCGGGGCACGCCGAGAAGACCGTGCCCAGCCACGCCCCGGCCGCACCGGCGGCCAACACGGCGGCCAGGCTGCGCGGCCCGGAGATGCCGCCCGCGGCCAGCACCGGAACCTCGACGCTGTCCAGGACCGCGTCGAGCAGTGGCAAGGTGGCCAGCCGGATCTCGCCGTGGCCGCCGCCCTCGGCGCCGCGCGCCACCAGCACGTCCAGCCCGGCGTCTTCGGCACGTCGGGCGGTGTCGGTGTCATAGACCTGGGTGGCAGCCAGAATCCCGGCCGCGTGGGCGCGCTGCACCCACGACAGGTCAGCTCCGAAGCTGACCGACAGTAACGCCGGGCCGGCAGCCAGCGCGGCATCCAGCAGGTCCGGCTGATCGCGGATCACCCAGTCCACCAAGCCGATCCCGAACCGCGGTGCGGCCCCGAGCGCGGCCAACTCGGTGGCCAGCGAGGCCGCCGTGGCGGTACTGCCCATTCCGATCATTCCCAGCCCGCCCGCGGCGGTGACGGCGGCGGCCAGCCGCCCACCGGCCACCCCACCCATCGGGGCGTTGAGGATGGGCACCCGCAGACCGGCCCCCTGCGACCAGGGTGTGCTCAGCGGCACGCTCAGTGCGAGGCGCTCTTGGCGACGGTCAGCAGCACCACGGCGTCTTCCAGCGACTCCAGGGCGTGGCGGGTGCGCGGCAGCGTGACGAGGTCGCCGGCCGCCCCCTCCCAGCTGTCGTCACCGGCGGTCAAGCGCACCCGGCCGCGCAGCACCTGCAGGGTCGACTCTCCCGGGCTGTCATGCTCGGCCAGCGACTGGCCGGCCTGCAGTGCGACCAAAGTCTGGCGCAGGTGATGCACCGATCCGCCGTAGACGGTGTGGGCCGCCCGGCCGCTGTGATGTTGGGTGGCCTCGGCGAGCTTCTCGTCGGCCAACACATTCAGCGAGGTCGATTCCATCGGGTTCTCCTTCACACTCGGTGGGACGGTTCAGCGGGACAGCAGCAGGACGCCCAGCGGCACCAGCGCGGCGACCTTGACCAGCTCGAGTGCGACGTAGGCGTAGTGCGCCCGCGAGCGGGGCGCCTCCAGCCCGGACAGCACCTGATCAGCGCGTCGACCTAATGCCGGGCGCACCGCGACCACCTGCGCCAGCAGCATCCCCAGGGCAACCGCGTAGGTCACCACGACGCCCATGGTCGGCCGCTCGATCGCGAAGGTGACCGCGATAACGGCGGCCAGCAGGAATTCGGCGGAGTTGAGGGCCCGAAAGACCAACCGGCCGATGCCGAGACAGATCGGGATGGTCGCGTTGGGCGCCCGAAACTTCAGCGGCGCCTCCATGAACGAAATCGCGGTCACCATCCCCAGCCAGATGAATGTCGCAGCGATCGCGACCGAGGCGCCGGCACTCACCCGGTGGGCCCTTCCGCACGTACCGCGGTGGGGGGCGAGAGATCGACCGGGCTTCCGTTGCGGGTGGCCGACTTCAGGTGCGCCACGCACAGATCGGGTTTGGCGAACGGATCGAGTCGGTCGACGGTCACCGGCGAGTCCCAGGCCTCCAGGGCTCCCTGCATCAGCCCGAGATGGATCGGGCAGACCACTTGAGTGGAGGTTTCAGCGAGCTCCAGAAACGGGCAGTGTCGCAGACCGAGTTGCTCGTCTCCCGGGTCATTGGATTCCAGGCGTTCGGGTTCGAAGCCCAGCTCGTCGAGCATCTCGAGCAGGTGGTCGGTGGATTCTTCGGCGTCGACGGGACCGGATGGCTGGTGCAGCGGCCGCAGCCGATGCCCCCACGCCCGGCCGGCAGCCAGTGCTTTGCCGCTGGGGTCGGCGTCGGCGGCCAGCCCGATGGTGAGGATCTCGGCGAGCAGCCGGAACCGGCGGGTTCCGCCCCGGTCCATCTGGCGGATGGCCTGGAACATCAGCGCGGGGCGTCCGCGTCCTTTGTGATCGGGCTCGGTGTGCTCGACGCGACCTTCTTCAACCAGGGTGTCCAGGTGAAAACGCACCGTGTTGGGGTGCACCCCCAGCTCGTCGGCGATCTGGGCGATGCTCAGCGGTTCGTCGGCGGCCTGTACCAGCCGCAGAACGTCGAGGCGACGTCCTCCAGGTGGTACAGGCGGCTTGGCGATGTCGCTCACTCCCCCTGGGGTGGGTAACTGGCCACCAGCGGGGTGTCGATGCCCAGCGGGCCGATCTTGGCGGCGCCGCCGGGCGAGCCGAGCGCCTCATCGCGCCCGGGCAGCGCCTCGGTAAAGAACTCCGCGTTGTCGGCCAGGTGCGGCTGGAGCTCGTCCGGGAGGTCATCTTCGTAGTAGATGGCCTCGACCGGGCACACCGGCTCGCAGGCTCCGCAGTCCACACACTCGTCCGGGTGGATGTAAAGGGCTCGTCCGCCTTCGTAGATGCAGTCAACCGGGCACTCCTCCACGCAGGCCCGGTCCATCACGTCAACGCACGGCTTCCCGATCACATATGCCATGGGCAGAGAGTTTACACAAGGGATTTTGTAGAAACTAGAAAGGCAGACCTAAATCTCGGGGGGCCGAATGCGGGGTCTCGGCACTCCCCCGCGGCGGCCACCCGACTGACCCGAGAACGCTTGTGCTCGTTGCGGATTCACTCAGAACAGCAGTCCACTGCGGGGCGGTTTCACGGACGTGCCAGTGGGAGGCCGCAGTGTCGCGGCGTGGGGCCGTCGAGTAGAAACGAATGATGACTGACGCCCCGCGTTACCGTGCCTCCGCCGACTTCCCCAGCCTTCGGTTGGAGCCCGGCGACAACGGCGTGCTGGAGCTGGTGCTGGACGCGCCGGGATTGAACTCGGTGGGCCCGCAGATGCACCGTGATCTCGCCGACGTGTGGCCGGCTCTCGACCGCGATGACGACGTGCGGGCGGTGCTGGTGCGAGGTGAGGGCAGGGCCTTCTCTGCCGGCGGCAGTTTCGAGCTGATCGAAAAGATCGTCGGTGATCACGCCGGACGGATGCAGGTGCTGCGCGAGGCCCGCGATCTGGTGCTGAACATGGTCAACTTCTCCAAGCCGGTGATCTCGGCGATCAATGGCCCGGCCGTCGGCGCAGGACTGGTGGTGGCACTCCTCGCGGACATCTCGGTGGCGGGGCGCACCGCCCGACTGATCGACGGCCACACCAAGCTCGGGGTGGCCGCGGGGGATCACGCGGCGATCTGCTGGCCGCTGCTGGTAGGCATGGCCAAGGCCAAGTACTACCTGCTGACCTGCGAAACGCTGCACGGCGAGGAGGCCGAGCGAATCGGACTGGTCTCCAAGTGCGTCGACGACGACGAGGTGCTGGCCACCGCGACCCGCATCGCCGACGACCTGGCGCACGGCGCCCAAGACGCGATCCGCTTCACCAAGCACAGCCTCAACTACTGGTATCGGCAGTTCGCGCCGGCCTTCGAGACCGCGTTGGGGCTGGAGTTCCTCGGTTTCTCCGGTCCCGACGTGCACGAGGGGTTGGCCGCCATCCGGGAGAAGCGCAAGCCGCAGTTCGGCTGAGCCGGCGGCCGCTCAGACCCGTTGCGCGCCGAGCGCCTGTTCCTTGGCCCAGCGGTAGTCGGCCTTGCCCGACGGTGAACGCTGCAGCTGGGCGCAGAACACCACGTCCTTGGGCAGCTTGTAACGCGCGATGTAGTTGGCGGCCTCGGTGACGATGTCCTGCGCCCCGGCGTCGGCGCCCGGCGCCAGCTGAACCACCGCGACCACCTCGTTGCCCCACCGCTCGCTGGGCCGGCCCACCACCACAACGTCGTAGACCGCGGGATGATGCGCGATCGCGGCTTCGACCTCCTCGGCGAAGATCTTCTCGCCGCCGGAGTTGATCGTCACCGAGTCTCGGCCCAGCAGCTCGATGCCACCGTCGGCGTCCCAGCGGGCCCGGTCGCCGGGGACCGAATGCCGGATCCCCTCGATGACCGGGAAGGTGCGCGCGGACTTCTCCGGGTCGCCGAGATAACCCAGCGGCACATATCCCTGCTGTGCCAGCCAGCCGATCTCGTCGTCGCCGGGCCGCAGAATGCGGGCTATGTCCTCGCTGACCACGACCGCGCCCGGGTTCGGGGTGAAGCGGCCGGTGGAGGCCTGAGCCCGGCTGGTGGTCTGCCCCATCTGCGCCCCGGTCTCCGATGAGCCGCCGGCGTCGAGGATCGACAGCTGCGGCAGCAGATCCAAGAGGCGTTGCTTGATCGGCACGGTGAGCGGCGCTCCGCCGCTGGCCAGCACCAACAGTCCCGACAGATCGTCCGCCAGAGCGGCGCCTCCGGCTTCCAGTGCGTCGGCGAGCGGGCGCGCGAAGGCATCGCCGACGATCGAGAGCGATATGACCCGCTCTTTGGCCGCCAGTTCCCAGGCCCCGACCGGGTCGAACCGGTCGGTGGTCGCCGACATCACGAAGGGCCGCCCGCCCAGCAGGGTGATGAAGGCGGCCCACTGGGCTGCGCCGTGCATCAGCGGCGCCACCGTCATCGAGCCGGCGGCCGCTGCCGTTCGGGCGCGTTCGACGATCTCTTCCACGGTGGTGGGCACGGCGCCGGTGCCGAACTGACGGCCGCCCATGGCGCCAACGAAGATGTCGTGCTGGCGCCACAACACGCCTTTGGGCATGCCGGTGGTGCCACCGGTGTAAAGCAGGTATAGATCGTCCGGGGACAGCGCCAGGCCCAACGGTTCGGCGGAGGTGTTGGCCAGCAGCTCCTCGTAGCGCACCGCACCGGGCAGCGGCGCATTCCCCGAGGCGTCATCGACGTGGATCAGCGGCATCGCGGGCAGCAGGTCACCGGCCTGCTGCAGCGCTTCGGCCAAGGTGGGGGCGTACCGGGCGTGGTACATGATCGCCTCGGTGGAGGCGTTGGCCAGCAGGTAGACCAATTCGTCCGCGACGTAGCGGTAGTTGACGTTGAACGGCGCGACCCGGGCGTTGTAGGCACCGAGCATGCCTTCCAGATATTCGTTGCCGTTGGCCAGGTACAGCGCGAGGTGACTCTGACCGGATTCATCGGGGGCCAGCTCGGACCGCTCGCGGCGTGCGCCCAGGCCGCGCTCATGCAGCGCCCGCGCCAACCGGCGGGATCGGTCCTCGATCAGCTGATAGCTGAATCGCCGGTCGCCGAAGACGATGCAGTCCCGATCGCCGATGGCCGCCGCAACTGCTGAGAACACTTGGGCGAGGTTGAATTCCACTACCCCTCCTCGATCGATCGCAACGCCTGGGCAACGCTACTAGGTGACACATCTCCGGGCCGCCGACGGTCGTGACGGGCTTTCCTGGGCAACGTCAGGCATGCTTGGCCGCATGTCGGTGGATGTCCTTCTGTACTCGATCCCGCCCGTCTTGATCTATCTGCTCGTCGGCGCGGTCATCGGGGTAGAGAGCCTGGGCGTCCCGTTGCCGGGCGAACTCATGCTGGTCGGCGCCGCGCTGTTGTCATCGCGGCACGAGTTGGGGGTCGATCCGGTCGGTGTCGCGGTGGCGGCGGTGATCGGTGCGGTGATCGGTGACTCAATCGGCTATTCGATCGGCCGGCGATTCGGTATGCCGCTCTTCGACCGCCTGGGCCGTCGATTTCCGAATCACTTCGGCCCCGGCCATGTCGCCTTCGCCGAACGGTCCTTCGGCCGTTGGGGCGCCAGCGCGGTGTTCTTCGGTCGATTCGTGGCACTGCTGCGTATCCTGGCCGGCCCGCTGGCCGGGGCTCTGAAGATGCACTACCCGCACTTTCTGATAGCGAACGTGACCGGCGCGATTTTCTGGGCCGGCGGGACTACCGCCCTGGTGTATTACGCCGGCGTCGCAGCCGAACACTGGCTGTCCCGGTTCTCCTGGGTGGCGCTGCTGATCGCGCTGCTCGCCGGGCTGATCGCTGCCCTCGCACTGAAGGGCCGCGTCGGTGCCCAGATCGCGGAGCTAGATGCCCAACATCGAGCCCAGCGGGACCCCGTCACCGAATAGCCAGCGAATTGGTGGGCGAATAAGGGTTGTCCCCGCACCCAAGCGAGAGCATGGTGGAAGGGACCGGCGGCGCCGCCGGGGCGTCGCCCGATCACCCGGAGGCCCTTATGTTCGCGCGCGCAACCACCATTCACGCCCATCCGTCCTTCCTTGATGAGGGGATCACCCACGTCCGCGGCGTAGTGATGCCGACCCTGGCCGACATGGACGGCTGTGCGGGGATGTCAATGCTGGTCGACCGCGACGCCGGCCGGTGCATCGTCACCTCGTCCTGGCTGGATGAGGACACCTTGCGAGCAAGCGAGGCCGGCGCTCAGCAGATGTGCGACCGTGCCGCGGAGATCTTCCACGCCACTGCCGAGATCACCCGCTGGGAGATCGCCGCGGTGCGCCGTGATCACCGGTCTCGGCGGCACGCGGGTGTGCGCGTCACCTGGCTGCGGACCGACCCGGCGGGCTGCGAGCGGATGATCGACACCTACAAGCTGGCGCTGATCCCTGAGTTGGAGGATCTGCACGGTTTCTGCAGCACCACCTTGCTGGTGGATCGGCATTCGGGACGCGCGGTGTCGTCGGTCAGCTTCGACGACCGAGCGGCGCTGGTGGCCAGTCGCAGCAGCGAGCAGGGGATCTGGGCCCGCGCCGTCAATGACGCGGGTGCCGAGGTGCTCGAAGTCGCGGAATTCGATCTGGCGATAGCCCATCTCAACGTGCCCGAGATGGCCTGAGCTCCCGGCGGAGTTTGCTCTGGCCTAGCCGGGGCTGAAATTGCCGTGAAACCCCTGCGGGATGTGGTGGGTCAGCTGGGCGGTGGCAACGGGGCCGCGGTCGAGATCGCGCGCGTCGAAGATCACCAATCGTGACCTGTGCTGCGCGGCATGGTATTCCACGGTGAGCAGCCAACCGTCGTCCTCCGCGGTGGCGTTGGGCCGCGGGGTGAAGACGGGCTCGCAGAAGCTGTCGCCGGTCCCCTGGGCGGTGTAGGTGGTTTCGGTGCGCTCGATCAAGTCGAGCTTGGTGATCGAGTCGTAGAACGAGCCCAGTCGCCTGCGGCTGCTGACATAGGCGTATCGGTGCGGCCGTCCCTCGTAGCCGCCGTGGTGGCGGGGAAACTCGCAAGGCGTGTCACTCAACGGTTCACGGGTGACACGACCCGATGCGGTGATGCGGAATCGGGTGAACTCCGACCGGGCATCCACCAGGGTGCTGGTGTGAAATCGTGCGATGCGCTCCAGCAGCCGGCCGTCGGCGTAGGTGATCGAGTCGACGACCACATCGCTGCCGTCGTCGTAGGCATTGCTCAGATGGAACTGGAGCACGGGGTCGCACCCGACCTGGCGGATGTCACCGCCGTCGCGCGGGACCAGGATGAACGCGCTGCCACGCTCGGGTCGATAGTGCATGGCGTCGCCGAGCGGCTTGAGCCCTAAGGCGATCGGCACCGCGTCGGGAATGATCGGCGACACCAGGAACACCAGGTAGCGCTCCGTGAGCGCGAAATCGTGCACCATGGCGACGTAAGGCAGCCCCGCCGAGCGAAAGTGCGTCAGGCGTCCACGCACATCGGTGCGGTAGATGCGCAGGTGCGGCCGCGGGATGAATTCGACCCCGAAGTTGAACATCTCCCCGCTGCGAGGGCACAAGCTCGGGTGCGCCGAGTAGGAACCCATCCATCGCAGCCGCCCGCCGAATCGGCGAACGCCCCGCGTCTCCAAGGTGACGGGGTCGATCTCGTGTGGCGGACCGCCCTCCCACAGTGCATAAAGGTGCCCGGCATGCTCAACAATGTTGGTGTTGGCCAGATTTGGCGGGATCCTGCCGATGTTGGTCCGCCAGCCGCCGGCCGCGGCGGTACCCAAGTGCCGGGTTCCCGTTCTGCCGAGGTAGTGGCGCGTGCGGACGTAGCGATTGCGGTAGTGCACGTTCCCGTCGCCGATGGTGAACGCCGAGACCATGCCGTCGCCGTCGAAGAGGTGATGCAGCGGCCGCCCGGTGTGGTCCTCCCACCGTCCGGGGCCATTGCGATAGAGCGTCCCAGCCAAGTCGGCGGGCAGCGATCCCTCGATCTCGGTGACGCGGTAGTCGTACTCGACGGGTTGCGGTTCACTGACTCCGAGGCTGCAGTAGTCGGCGTCGGCGAGGCCGGCGAGCCGTGCTGCCGCACAATGCCGCTCGCCGGTCGTCAACGTCGCCAGATATCGCTCCAGGCCCGGGTGCGCGGCGGAGGCTGCATTCGGCGTCGGACTGTAGGACGTCACGGGAACTCCTCACCTAGCGGCGCTCGCCAACGAACCAAACTGAAGACGCAGCTGCAGATTAGTCTCAGTTTGAGCGCCGGAGCATCGACACCGTCGTTGACACGGTCTGGCTTGCCACAGAACGAGAAAAGCCACCTGTCACCAGGTGGCTTTCTTGTGGTCCCGGCTGGGATCGAACCAGCGACCTTCCGCGTGTGAGGCGGACGCTCTCCCCCTGAGCTACGAGACCGGATGAACGAGGACGAACACTAGCACGCCGAACCCGCTAAGCATCAATGCGCAGGCCGCCTTTCGGGCGACTCGCCGCTCTGACATGCAAAGTTGTGTTGTCTCACATCAGTCGGCTAATGTTCTGCATCGCACCGGGCGACGATCTCGCCCGAGGCACGCGGATGTAGCGCAGTTGGTAGCGCATCACCTTGCCAAGGTGAGGGTCGCGGGTTCGAATCCCGTCATCCGCTCGAGGGTGTCAAGTGGCATCAACCCCTTGCGGTGGAGTGGCCGAGTGGTGAGGCAACGGCCTGCAAAGCCGTGCACACGGGTTCGATTCCCGTCTCCACCTCCGTCCCAAGGCTCTAAGCGCGGTTAGCTCAGCGGGAGAGCGCTTCCCTGACACGGAAGAGGTCGCTGGTTCAATCCCAGTACCGCGCACCAGACTCAACACTGTGAAGACCCCTGCCGCCACCGCGTGACGACAGGGGTTTTTCCGTTTCGAACAACTAGGCCTTGTTCGCCTTTGAGCGCCATGCCGACGAGCGCGGTCACGATGGTGCCCAACACGCTGCCACCGACCAGCCCAACCCCCGGGCGTCAACTAACAGTTGACGACTCCTTAGCGTCAACCTAACGTTGACGATATGGCCGAACCGACTCCACTCGTGCCGTCCGTCCGCCTCGACGACCTGATCAACGCCATCACCGGCGTGCACGACGACGTCCTGAAGCGGTTGACCGATGCCGTACTGGCCGCCGAGCACCTCGGCGAAGTCGCCGACCATCTGATCGGGCACTTCGTCGACCAGGCGCGCCGATCAGGGGCTTCGTGGACCGATATCGGAAAATGCATGGGCGTCACCAAGCAGGCGGCGCAGCAGAAGTTCGTCCCGCGTCCCGAGGCCGCCACGCTCGATCCCGAACAGGGCTTCGCCCGCTTCACCCCGCGGGCGCGCAGTGCCGTGGTGGCGGCCCAGAACGCCGCCCACCGAGCACGCAACACCGAGATCACCCCCGATCATCTGGTCTTGGGACTCCTGCACGATCCCGGCGCGCTGGCCACCGCATTGCTCACCGCACAGCAGATCGACCCGCAAGCCCTTGCTGCCGCGGTCACCCTTGAGCCCGGCGACACCGAACCGCCCGCACTGATCCCGTTCAACGGCCCGGCCCGCAAGGCACTGGAGCTGACCTTCCGCACCGCACTGCGCCTCGGCCACAACTACATCGGCACCGAACACCTGCTGCTGGCGCTGCTGGAAGCCGAGGATGGCACCGGCCCCCTACACCGTGCCGGAGTCGACCGGGACCGGGCCGAAGCCGATCTGGCTCGAGCGCTGGAGGCGATCACCGTGAACCCGGCCTCCCCCGGTCCTGAAACCGCGAACTGACCCGCCAAACCCCAAGGCCGCTGCACCCGCGATCTCGATGTGCCATCATGCCCAGATGCACCGCTGGATTCTGGCCCTGGTCACTTCCGTCGTCACCGCGTTGGCTGCCCTGATTGCGCCGGCCGCCGGGTACGCCACGCCGACCACCACCCCGGAAGCGCCGATCGGTCGCCTCGGCGACACCCTGCGCATCTCCTACCACGATGAGGCATTCGGCCCGATCGTCGCCGACGTCACGGTGCATGACGTGGTGCCCAGCGAGATCCCCCCGGGCTGGGGCGCGAACGGCTCGCCGCGCTGGCGCAACCAGGGCGGGCCGTGGCGGGCGAACGTGACCGTGCACCCGATCTCGGTGCCCAACCCCTACATCATGGCGGCCTCAGTCACCTTCGACGGTGTCACGCCCGGCGGCGACGCATACGTGGCCAAGCACACCGATGACCCGACCACCCTGGACGCGGTGCTCACCAACGCTCCCGCGGGCTCCACCGTCGACGGTGGCGTGTACTGGGACGTCTACCGCGGCTTGGTCACCCACGTGGTGATGCTGTCGCGCAATACGGGTCTGCGTCTGGCGCAGTGGAATCTGTGAGTCCAGCGTCGCCTCTCCTACGTCGAGGCTCGCTAACCTCCGGGTTTGATGCGGTGGTCCAGCGTCGCCTCTCCTACGTCGAGGCTCGCTAACCCCCGGGTTTGATGCGGTGGTCCAGCGTCGCCTCTCCTACGTCGAGGCTCGCTAACCCCCGCTGCTGAGCGCAAGCAGCCGGGAGGTGGCCCGCAGGTACTTCTTGCGATAACCGCCCGCCAGCATCTCGGCGCTGAAGATCTGGTCGAGTTTGGCCCCGGACGCCACCACCGGAATGCCCGCGTCGTACAGACGGTCGGTGAGAGCGACCAACCGCAGTGCCACATTCTGATCGTCAATGGGGTGCGCACCGGTGAGAAACACCGCGGTGACCCCCTCGATCAGAGTCAGGTAGCGCGACGGATGCATGGTGGCCAGGTGGACACACAGCCCGTCGAAGTCGTCCAGTGTCGCCCCGGGGCTCGCCGCTGCGCGCTGCGTGACCTGTTCCGCTGAGGGCGGTTCGGGCGCCGGCGGCAGATCCCGGTGCCGATAGTCCGGACCGTCCACGCGTACCGGGGTGAAAATACTTGCCAGCGCACTGATCTCGCGTAAAAAGTCCTGCACCGCGAAACGACCTTCGCCGAGCTGCTCAGGCAACGTATTCGAGGTCGCGGCAATCGAGACCCCGCGCGCCACCAGCTCCGACAACAACCGTGACACCAGGGTGGTGTTGCCCGGATCGTCGAGTTCGAACTCGTCGATGCACACCACGGTATAGCCGCCGAGCAACTCGATGCACTCGGTGAAACCGAACACCCCGGCCAACTGGGTCAGCTCCATAAACGTCGCAAATGCCGTGCCAGGCGCCTGCCCAGCGCCATCGCCGGCGCCGGTGATCGTGTGATAGATCGAGGCCAGCAGGTGCGTCTTGCCGACACCGAAACCGCCGTCGAGGTAGATACCCACTCCCGGCAACACCTCACGCTTGCCCAGCAGCTTGCGCCTTCCGGCGCGCCGGGTCACGGCCTGCGCGCAGAACGCGGTGCACGCGGTCACCGCGGCCGCCTGGCTGGGTTGCGCCGGGTCTGGCCGGTAGCTGGCGAAGCTGGCACCCGCGAACGTCGGCGGCGGCTTGAGCTGCGCGATCAACCGTTCTGGGGATACCGCCGGATGCCGGTCCACCAGATGGTCTATCGACTCGGCGGCTGGATTGGGCACGCACGAACTGTAGTCACATGGTGCAATCGAGGCCATGTCCGACCTCACCGCAGACCCCGGATTCATCCTGCTGGGCTCCACGGCGCCCGTCGACGACGCCGAACTGGGCCGGCTGTACGCCTATCCCGAAACCGACGCGCCACGCGTGTGGCTGCGCGCCAATTTCATCGGCAGCATCGACGGCGGCGCAACGGTGGCCGGCACCTCCGGCGGGCTGGCCGGAGCCGGTGATCGATCCTTGTTCATGCTGCTGCGGGCGCTGGCCGACATCGTGCTGGTCGGCGCGGGCACGGTCCGAGTCGAGAACTACGGCGGAGCGCGGCTCGGTGTTGCCCAACGCCAGGGCCGCCGTGACCGCGGACAGTCCGAGCTACCCCGGCTGGCGATCGTCACCCAGTCCGGGCAACTGGACCGAGACCTGCGGGTGTTCAACGACACTGAGCTGGCACCGCTGGTGTTGACCTGTTCCGCGGTCGCCGACGACACCCGGCGGCGGTTGGCCGGTTACGCCGAAGTACTGGACTGTTCGGGCGATGACCCCGGGCGGGTCGATGAAGCCGTAGTGCTGGCCGAGCTGGCGCAGCGCGAGCAGTTCCGGGTCCTCACCGAAGGCGGCCCGACCCTGCTGGGATCGTTCATCGAGCGAGAGCTGCTCGACGAGCTGTGCCTGACCATGGCCCCCTATCTGGTCGGTGGCCTGGCCCGCCGGATCGCCACCGGCCCGGGTGAGCTGACGACGCCGATGCGATGTGCGCATCTGCTCTCCGACGAATCCGGCTACCTCTACGGCCGCTACGTCAAAAGCGCGCGCCTATAAGGTGAACGGCATGACCAGCTCTTCGAGGTTCGCCCGGATCGCGGTGGTGACGGCTGCCGTCGTGCTGGCCGGGTCCGCGCCCCTGCTGGCCGGTTGCGCGCCCGGGCTGGCCGCCGACCCGCGTTTCGCAACCAACTCCGGCGCGGGACCCCAGGGGCAACCGGAATCCACCTCGGATCACGCCGGGCCGCCGCCGGTGGAGGTGCCCAAGAACGACCTGCCGTGGCATGACTGCACCGCCCGGGTCTTCGGCGACGCCGCGGTTCCCGCCACACCCGGGGTGCGGCTGGACTGCGCCAGTTACGACGCCGACGTCGACCCACTCGGCGGCGGCTCCGGGTCGATCGGCATCGGGGTGGTGCGGGCGCGCTCCGTGCAGACCCCGGGCGATGCCGGTCCCGTCGTGTTCACCACCGGCTGGGACCTGCCGTCGTCGCTGCAGCTGCCGATCTGGCTGGCGCGGGCCGGCGCGGACGTGCTCAAGAGCCACCCGATCGTCGCCGTGGACCGGCGCGGCATCGGGATGTCCAGCCCGGTGGATTGCCGCGATCGCAGCCAGCGCGACGAAATGTGGAATCAGGCGCAATTCGCCCCGGGCGACGACCCGGTGGCCAGTCTCGGCACGGTCACCATGGAAGCCACCACCGACTGCACCGACTCCATCTCGCCGGGTGAATCCTCCTACGACAACACCCACGCCGCCACCGATCTCGAACGGCTACGCAGCATTTGGGACATCCCCGCGCTCGCGCTGGTCGGCATCGGCAACGGCGCTCAGATCGCCCTGGCCTACGCCGGTTCGCATCCCGGGAAGGTGGCCCGGCTGGCACTGGACTCCCCCATCCCGCTCGGAGTCGCCGCCGAGGCCGCGGCCGAGGAACGGGTCAAGGGCCAGCAGGCGGCCTTCGAGGCGTTCGCCGCGCAGTGCGTCGCGGTGAGCTGTGCACTGGGTCCGGATCCGAAGGGTGCGGTCAACGCGGTGCTGGACTCCGCCCGCTCCGGGCAGGGTCCCGGCGGCGCCTCGGTGGCCGCGGTGACCAATGCGATCGTGACGGCCCTGGGTTATCCCACCGGCGATCGCGTCAACACCACCAACGAGTTGGCCAAGGCGCTGGCCTCGGCCAATTCCGGCGACGCCAACCTGTTGAACAACCTGATCAACCGGGCCCAAGGCACCACCGGCAGTGACGGCCACTTCATCAACTCATGCGCCGACGCGCTCAACCGGCCTACGCCAGACCGGGTCCGGGAACTGGTGGTCGCCTGGGGCAAGGAATACCCGCAGTTCGGCACGGTCGGCGCGCTGGACATGGCGCAATGCCTGAGCTGGCCCAGCAGCAGCACCCCGGACCTGCCCAAGGAACTCAAAATCGATGTGCTGCTGCTGGGAGTGCAGAACGATCCGATCGTCGGGGAGGAAGGTGTGGCGGCCACCGCCGCGGCCGTCATCAACGCCGGATCGGCCAGCAAGCGGGTGATGTGGCAGGGCATCGGCCATGGCGCCGCGGTGTATTCGGCGTGCACGCTGCCGCCCCTGATCGGCTACCTCGACAGCGGCAAGTTGCCCGACACCGACGTCTACTGCCCGGCCTGACCCGGACTCCCGGGACCGGTCCGGGGTACGGTTCGCTGGTGACGGCAGCCGACTCCTTGACACACCGGGCGGGCAGCGCCCTACAGGCCGCGTTCCGGCCCCCCACGTCCCCGCCGAGCACCGCCACCGTACTGCGTTCGGTGCTGTGGCCGGTGGCCATCATGTCGTTGATCCATCGGGCCATCATCCTGCCGCTGAACGGCAACATCACCGATGACTTCAAACCGGTGTACCGGGCCGTGCTGAACTTCCGGCACGGCCTGGACATCTACAACGAGCACTTCGACTACGTCGATCCGCACTACCTGTACTCCCCCGGCGGCACCCTGCTGATGTCACCGTTCGGGTATCTGCCGGAGACCCTGTCGCGCTACACGTTCATCGCCACCAACACGATTGCGATCGTGCTCGCCGCCTACCTGCTGTTGCGGATGTTCGGATTCGGATTGAGCTCGGTGGCCGCGCCGGCCCTGCTGGCCGCGATGTTCCTCACCGAAAGCGTGAGCAGCACACTGGTGTTCACCAACATCAACGGCGTGATTCTGCTGGCCGAAGTGTTGTTCCTGCGTTGGCTGCTGGACGGCCGGGAGAGCCGCCAGTGGTGGGCCGGTGTCGCCATCGGGCTGACCATCGTGGTCAAACCGGTGCTGATACCGCTGCTGCTACTGCCGCTGCTGAGCCGGCAGTGGCGGCCGTTCGTCGGGGCGATAGCGGTGCCGGTGTTGTTCAACGTGGTGGCGTTCCCGCTGGCCAGCGATCCGAAAAGCTACTTCACCCAGACGGTGCCCTACATCATGGGCACCCGCGACTACTTCAACTCCTCGATCCTGGGTAACGGCGTGTTCTTCGGGCTGCCGTCGGGTCTGATCCTGTTCCTGCGGGTGCTGTTCACTGTGTTGGCCGCCGTCAGCCTGTGGTTGCTCTACCGCTACTACCGCACCCGCGACCCCCGGTTCTGGATGCTGACCTCGTCGGGTGTGCTGCTGACCGCGTCGTTCCTGGTGCTGTCACTGGGGCAGGGCTACTACTCGATCGTGCTGTTCCCGTTCCTGATGACCGTGGTGCTGCCGAACTCTGTGCTGCGCAACTGGCCGGCGTGGCTGGGGGTCTACGGCTTCATGACCCTGGACAAGTGGCTGATCTTCCGGTGGATGAACATCGGACGACCGCTGGACTACCTCAAGATCACCTACGGCTGGTCACTGCTGCTGATCGTGATCTGCACGGTGCTGTGTTACCGCTACCTGGACGCCAAGGAGCAGGGCCGCCTGGATGACGGGATCGATCCGGCGTGGCTGACGGCGGAGCCGAACCGCGCTAGCGGTGATGCTGGCGCGGCGGAGCCGGGCGCAGCGGGTCACCGCGAACGCTAACGTGGAGGCATGACCTCTCCCAAGGTGTCGCTCACCGACGACGAGTGGCGCGCGAAACTGACCCCCGAAGAGTTCGCGGTGCTGCGCCGCGCCGGTACCGAACCGCCCAACACCGGCGAATACACCGACACCACCGCCGAAGGCGTCTATGAATGCCGGGCGTGCGGTGCCGAACTGTTCCGCAGCACAGAGAAATTCCCTTCTCACTGCGGTTGGCCCTCGTTCTTCGACCCGGCCGATTCCGACGCGGTGATACTTCGCTCTGATGACTCACTGGGGATGCGGCGCACCGAGGTGCTGTGCGCGTCCTGCCACAGCCATTTGGGCCACGTGTTCACCGGCGAGGGTTACCCCACCCCCACCGACCAGCGCTACTGCATCAACTCGATTTGTCTGCGGTTGGTGCCGCCGTCCTGACGAACGCGTCGCGTCCTGAACACCGAGCCTGTTGTTACCGTGGCCACCACCTAGCACTTTCCCGCGCTAACTACAGCTTCGAGGGCCGCTACGGCAGCGACGCCACCAGTTGGTCTACCTCGACCCGGGGGCCGGTGAAGAACGGGGTTTCCTCCCGGGCATGCAACCGGGCCTCGGTGTTGCGCAGATCGCGCATCAGGTCGACGATCCGGTCGAGTTCGGGCGCCTCGAACGCCAGAATCCACTCGTAGTCCCCCAGGGCGAACGCGGGCACGGTGTTGGCCCGCACATCCTTGTACTCCCGGGCCGCCATGCCGTGCTCGGCCAGCATCCTGCGGCGGTCCTCTTCGGGCAGGACGTACCACTCGAGCGACCGCACGAAGGGGTACACGCAAACGTACGCACCTGCCGGTTCACCGGCGATGAAGGCCGGGACATGACTGCGGTTGAACTCGGCCGGCCGGTGCAACGCCACGCTGCTCCACACCGGCGCGCAAGCCCGGCCCAGTGCGGTGCGGCGGAACCCGGCGTAGGTGGCCTGCAGATCCTCGATGCGCTCGGCGTGCGTCCAGATCATGAAGTCGGCGTCGGCGCGCAGACCGGCGACGTCATACACCCCACGGACCACCACGCCGCGCTCTTCCTGCTGCTTCAAGAAGGTGGCGACCTGGTCGGCGATCGCCTCTCGGGTCTGCGAACCCGCGTCGAGTCCACTCGGATTCACCGAGAACACCGAGAACATCACGTAGCGGAGAGTGGAGTTCAGCTTGTCGTAGTCGAGGTGCGCCATGGCCCATATGCTGCCACGATGCGCTGTGAAGTTCGCTAGGGCGCCGGGGTGGCGCTGATCACGGCCGCTACGGCCCGGTCGGCCGCGGCGATGCAAGCCGGCACCCCGATGCCGTCGAGGTAGTTGCCGGCCACTGCCACGGTCGGTGGCAGCGCGGCGCGCAGTCCGGTGACCAAAGCGGCATGGCCGGATCGATATTGCGGCATCGCCGCAGGCCAGCGTTGCACGCGCACGTCGATAGGGTCCACCGTGAGGCCGAAGACGGCTTCCAGGTCCTGCACCGACCACGCCACCAGTTCCGCATCCGAGGCGCTGGTGCGGGAGTCGCCGAACCGACCGAAGGACAACCGCAGCACCTCGACCCTGCCGCCGTATCCCCGGTCGCCCCATTTGCGCGATGTCAGAGTGATCGCCTTGGCGTGCAGTCGTTCCCCGGTGGCAACCAGCACTCCGGAGTTGTTCGGGAACGCCGCACCGGCGGGTACCGCCATCGCCACCACCACCGAGGACGCGCTGCCGATCCGGCTGGCCGCTGCCGATGCACGCGGCGCGAAGCCGGTGGCCAACCGGGCCAGCACGGGGGCGGGCACCGCGACCACCACCCGGTCGGCGCGATGATGCCCGCCGCTGGCGTCTCGTAATAGCCAGCCGTCGCCGGTCGGGTCGATCTGGGTCACCGCCGACTGCACCCAGCGCGGCCTGGCGCTGCGCACCAGCGCGTTGACCAGCACTTGATACCCGCCGGTGATCGCCCCGAATACCGGCCCACCCGTGGTCGTGGGCAGTGCTCGCCGCACGGCCTCGGTCAGGTTGGACGCACCCTCATCGAGCAGGGTGGCCAGGCCCGGAACCGCCGAGCGCAGCCCGATGGTCGCCGCCGAACCCGCATACACCCCGCCGATCAGCGGATCCACCGAGCAGGCGACCACCTGTGCCCCGAATCGGTCGGCCACCAGCGCTCCCAGAGCCGGATCACTGCCCGGTTCGAACGCCAACGGCCGGGTGGGCTCGCTTGCGATCCGGGCGAGAGTTCCGTTGTCGACCAGCCCAGCCATCGACTCCGGCGACGACGGAATCCCGCTCAGGGTGTCCGGCGGCAACCGATGCAGCAGCCGGCGGCTGTAGAGCAACGGCCGCACTCCGGTGGTACTGCGCTGCCGATCGGCCAAACCCAGCTCGGCCAGCAGTACCGGTACTTCGGGCCGGCGGGCGATGAATGCCTCGGCACCCACGTCCACGGCCATCCCGCCCAGGGTCTCGGTGCGCAACAGCCCCCCGAGCCGGTCGGCCGGATCGAAAATGGTGATGTCGACTGCGTCGCCGAGTGTCGCCCGCAGGCGGTGCGCGGCGGCCAGACCGGAGATTCCGCCCCCGACGACGCAGTACGACGTGGTCACAATGAATGAACCAGCGAGACCAAGTCGGTCAGCACCCCCGGGTCGATCTCCGGCAGCACGCCGTGGCCGAGGTTGAACACGTGCCCCGACGCCCCGGCCGCGACAGCGGCACGCCCGTCGGCGACGACGGCCTTGGCGGCACGCTCCACGGCGGGCCAGCCCGCCAGCAGCACCGCCGGATCCAGGTTGCCCTGCAAAGCCCGACCGGCGCCCACTCGGGCGGCGGCGTCGGTCAGCGAAGTACGCCAGTCCACACCGACGACCGTGGCGCCGGCGGCGGCCATCTCACCCAAGAGCTCACCGGTCTGCACGCCGAAGTGCGTCATCGGCACCTCCCGGTAGGCGAGGGTGGCGAACACCCGGGCACTGTGTGGCGCCACGAAGCGCCGGTAGTCGGCCAGGCACAGCGTTCCGGCCCAAGAATCGAACAACTGGATGGCGTCCACGCCGTGGTCGAGCTGCACCGTCAGAAACGCGATAGTCAAGTCCGTGAGCCGGGTCATCAACTCATGCCAGGTGTCCGGATCGGCCAGCATCATCGCCTTGGTGCGGGCATGGGTGCGGCTGGGGCCGCCCTCGACCAGATAGGAGGCCATGGTGAACGGCGCGCCGGCGAAGCCGATCAGCGGCACCGTTCCGAGCGCGTCCACCAGCAGCGATACCGCCGCCGCGACGGCTGTCACCTGCTGTGGTTCCAACGGCCGCAGGGCGGCGACGTCGGCCGCGGTGCGCACCGGGTTGGCGATCACCGGGCCGACATTGGGCACGATGTCCAGATCCACCCCGGCGCCGCGCAGCGGCACCACGATGTCGGAGAACAGAATCGCCGCATCGACGTCGTGGCGACGGACCGGCTGCAGCGTGATCTCGCAGACCAGTTCGGGGTCAAAACAGGCCGCCAGCATGCTGTGCTGGGCGCGCAGCTGACGATATTCCGGCAGGGATCGGCCGGCCTGGCGCATGAACCAGACCGGTATCCGGTCGGGTTGCCGGCCGGTAGCGGCGGCCAGGTACGGGGAATCAGGCAGTTCACGACGGGCACTCATCGAGCTCAATGCTGCCACGCCGGGTTGCCGCAGGCCGAACCGTGCCGTTTCCTGCGGCGGTCCCGGCTTCCCCTCGTGCCGTTTCGGCGCGCCTGTCTGCGCCGATCGGCGACGGGGGTTAGCGTGAGATTCGGTGACCCGCGTCGCGGCGGTGCGCAACAGAGTCCTGTGTGCCGGCCGCCGGCGGCGTGGCGCACGGCAATCAGTTAAGGAGCGGCACCAGTGACATCAGCCGAGCCTGCACCCTTTCGGGAAGCGGTGGCAACGATGCACGCCGCGACCGTGCGGTCGGAAATCGAGCTGGGCCCGATCCGGCCGCCGCAGCGCCTGGCACCCTACAGCTACGCGCTGGGTGCCGAGGTCAAACATCCCGAGACCGACTTCGTCCCGGAAGACTCCGACGGCGACGCCTTCGGCCGGCTGATCCTGCTGTACGACCCCGACGGCACCGACGCTTGGGACGGCACCATGCGGATGGTGGCCTTCATCCAGGCTGACCTGGACCCGCACGAGGCAATCGACCCGTTACTGCCCGAGGTCGCCTGGAGTTGGCTGGTAGAGGCGCTGGGCGCCCGCACCGAGCACGTGACCGCATTGGGTGGCACCGTGACCGCCACTACGTCGGTTCGGTACGGCGACATCTCCGGCCCGCCGCGGGGGCATCAGTTGGAGCTGCGCGCGTCGTGGACCGCCACCACCCCGGAGCTGGGCACCCATGTCCAGGCGTTCTGTGAGGTGCTGGAACACGCCGCGGGCCTACCGCCGGTCGGGATCACCGATCTGAGCTCGCGAACCCGCGTCTGAGATGTCCGACCAGACCACCGAACCGGCCGTCACCGAAAAGCCCGAGCTGACACCACTGCCGCATCCTGCCGATGGGGTGCCGGAGGTGTCGGTCACCCGCAGGCAGATCGATGCCGCCGCCGGCCTGCTGGCAGGCGGCCACGGTCCGTTCGCCGTGGACGCCGAGCGGGCGTCGGGTTTCCGCTATTCCAACCGGGCCTACCTCATCCAGATACGCCGAGCGGGAGCCGGAACGGTGCTGATCGATCCGGTCGGCGCCGGCGAGGACCCCGCTGCCCTGCTGCGGCCGGTGGCCGAGGTGCTCGACGACGACGAGTGGATTCTGCACGCCGCCGACCAGGACCTGGCCTGCCTGGCGGAGGTCGGCATGTGGCCCAAGGCGCTCTACGACACCGAACTGGCGGGACGGCTGGCCGGCTTCGACCGGGTCAACCTGGCCGCGATGGTGCAGCGACTGTTGGGACTGGGCCTGGCCAAGGGCCACGGCGCCGCCGACTGGTCGAAACGACCGCTGCCGGCCGATTGGCTCAACTATGCGGCTCTCGACGTCGAGGTGCTCATCGAACTGCGCCAGGCGGTCGCGGAGGTACTGTCCGAGCAGGGCAAAACCGATTGGGCGGCACAGGAATTCAATCACGTCCGGGTAACCGACTTCACCACGACCACGCGCCGGGACCGCTGGCGGCGGACGTCGGGTATCCACAAGGTGCGCGATCGGCGCGGGTTGGCCGCCGTCCGAGAGCTCTGGACGGTCCGCGACCAGATCGCAGCGCGCCGTGACATCGCGCCCGGACGCATCCTGCCCGACTCGGCGATCATCGCCGCTGCCGTCGCCAACCCCACCACCGTCGAAGAGCTGCTCGCCCTGCCGGTCTTCGGCGGACCCAAACAGCGGCGCAGCGCATCGACCTGGCTGGCAGCGCTGGCCGCGGCGCGTGACAACCCCGAGCCGCCGGAAGCCGGCGAGTCCACCAGCGGCCCACCGCCGCCAACGCGCTGGGCGCGACGCAAGCCCGAGGCCGCCGCACGACTGGAGGCCGTCCGCGCCGCGCTGGGTGCGCTATCCGAGCAGGTGCACGTGCCGACCGAGAACCTGCTCACCCCGGACCTGGTGCGCCGGTTGTGCTGGGATTGGAAACCGGCGGCGCCGAACGCGGCAGCGGTGATCGAGGAGTTCTTGGCCGCCGGCGGCGCGCGCCCCTGGCAGCGCGAGCTGACGGTGCCGGTGCTGGCACAGGCTCTCGGCACCTAGCCGGGTCAGACTCTCGGCAGCCGTGGCCCGGCGCAGCGGTTGCTAGACTTGTCTGTGGAGCAAGCCGTATTCACGTTTCGGCCAGTGCTTCTCACGTCACGCTGACCGTGGACGCGAACCGTCAAGGACTTCCCATGGTTGATTTTCCTGGGAGGACCTCGTGTCACCAATTTTTCGTCGCATCGTCTACGTCATCAGCTACGAGCTTGTCGCTGTTGCGCTGACCACCGTGGGATTGACCCTGCTGGGGTTCGGCAGCGGCGGTTCAGGTGCCGTCGCGGTGGCGGCATCAACAGTCGCGGTGGTGTGGAACTACGTCTGGACCACCCTCTTCGAGGCATGGGAGCGCCGGCAGGACTCCGCGACCCGCACGGTGGGCCGCCGGATCGTGCACGCCATCGGCTTCGAAGGCGGCCTGGTGGTGCTGTTGTTGCCGATCGTGGCCGCGCTGTTGAAGGTCTCGCTGGCGCAGGCGTTCGGTCTCGAGATCGGCCTGCTGGTGTTCTTCCTGGCCTACACGTTCGTGTTCGCCTGGTTGTTCGACGCGGTGTGGCCGCCGGTCAGGGCAGCTAGTCCAGCCGCTCGCTGACCTCAGCGACGCAGTTGGTGGCGCCCATCGCCGCCACCCAACCGGTGATCTGGCGGGCCACATCCTGAGCGGTCAGACCGACCTCGGCCAGCAGCTCACCGCGCGAGGCGTGCTCGTAGAAACGCTGCGGCAGCCCGACGTCACGGCAGGGCACGTCGATGTCGGCACGCCGCAGGGCCGCCGAGACCGCCGAGCCGATACCACCGGCCACGCCATTGTCCTCGCAGGTCACCACCAGCTTGTGTGCGCCGGCCAGCTCGACGAGCACCTCCGGCACCGGAAGCACCCAACGCGGGTCGATCACCGTCACCCCGATGCCCTGGTTGTGCAGCCGGTCGGCCACCGCCAACGCCATCGGCGCGAACGCGCCGACCGCGACCAGCAGGACGTCTTGGGGCAATCCGTCGGCCGGCAGCGCTAGGACGTCCACCCCCGAGCGTCGCTCGATGGCGGGAATGTCTTCGCCCACATCGCCCTTCGGGAAACGCAAGGCAGTGGGCCCGTCATTGACGTCGAGCGCTTCGCCGAGGGCTTCGCGCAGCCGGATGCCGTCGCGGGGTGCGGCCACTCGGATACCGGGCACGATCCCCAAGATCGACAGATCCCACATGCCGTTGTGACTGGCACCGTCTGGCCCGGTGATCCCGGACCGGTCCAACACCAGCGTGACCGGCAGCTGGTGCAGTGCGACATCCATCACAAGCTGGTCGAAGGCACGGTTGAGGAACGTCGAATACACCGCCACCACCGGGTGCAAGCCGCCCATTGCCAGCCCGGCCGCGGACGTCATCGCGTGTTGCTCGGCGATCCCGACGTCGAACATCCGGTCCGGAAAGCGCTGTCCGAACGGCGCGAGCCCGGTGGGACCCGGCATCGCGGCGGTGATGGCGACGACGTCGCGGCGCTTGGTGCCGTACTCGATCAGCGCGTCGGAGAACACCGCCGTCCAGCCGCGCCCCGCGGTTTCAGTTGCGTAACCGGTCAGCGGATCGATCACCCCGCAGGCGTGCATCTGCTCGGCCTCGTCGTTCTCGGCCGGGCCGTAGCCCTTGCCCTTTTGCGTGACCACGTGAACGATCACCGGCCCGCCGAACCCCCGCGCGCGGCGTAGCGCGGATTCCACCGCGGCCTCGTCATGACCGTCGATCGGCCCCAGGTATTTCAGGCCCAGATCGGTGAAGAGTGCCTGCGGCGCCAGCGCATCTTTGAGACCAGCTTTGAAGCTGTGGATCACCTGGTAGCCGAGTTCTCCAACGACCGGCACCCCGCGGATCGCGGTGCGGCCCCGCTCCAGTAGTCGCTCGTAGGCGGGCTGCAACCGCAGCGCGGCCAGATGGTCGGCGAAGCCACCGATGGTGGGCGCGTAGCTCCGGCCGTTGTCGTTGACCACGACCACCACCGGTCGGTTGCCTGCGGCGATGTTGTTGAGCGCCTCCCAGCACATCCCGCCGGTCAGGGCGCCGTCACCGACAACGGCCACCACATGCCGGTTGCGGTGCCCGGTCAGCTCGAAGGCTTTGGCCAGGCCGTCGGCGTAGGACAGCGCCGAGCTGGCGTGACTGGACTCCACCCAGTCGTGCTCGCTCTCGGCGCGCGACGGGTAACCCGACAGTCCGCCCCTTTTGCGCAGGGTGTCGAAGTCGCGGCTACGCCCGGTCAGCATCTTGTGCACGTAGGACTGATGCCCGGTGTCGAAGATGATCGGGTCATGTGGGGAGTCGAACACCCGGTGCAGCGCCAAGGTCAGCTCCACCACACCCAGGTTGGGGCCCAGATGCCCACCGGTCGCGGCGACCTTGTGGATCAGGAACTCACGGATCTCCGCCGCCAGATCGGTCAGTTGAGCCTGCGAGAGGTGCTGCAGATCGGCGGGGCCGCGGATCCCTTCAAGCATCCGGCCAGTCTACGCATGGCTGCGGGCACCCCCCGTATGGTCGTCGTATGCGCGCCCAGGAGATCACCGAAGACTTCCCAGTGGTGACCATCGACTCCAATGCGTTGGAGGCCGCCAAATTATTGGCCGAGCACCGGCTACCCGGGATCGTCGTCACCGACTCGGCCGGCAAACCGTATGCGGTGCTGCCGGCCTCTCAGGTGGTGCGCTTTATCGTGCCGGGCTACATCCAAGATGACCCATCTCTGGCGGGAGTCCTCAGCGAGACCATGGCCGACCGTGCCGCCGAGAAGCTACGCGGCAAGACCGTGCGCGACGTGCTCCCCGAGCACCTCCATGACTTCCCGACCGCCGATGCCAACGAAACCATCATCGAAGTCGCCACTACGATGGCCAGAATGCGCAGTCCACTAATTGCCGTCGTCAAGGGCGGCGAATTGCACGGGGTGATTACCGCGTCGCGGCTGCTGGCCGCGGCGCTGAAGGTCTGATCCCGCGGATGGCCTTTATCGCGGTAGCGGTGTTTCTGACCGCCTACGCGTTCATCGCCGCCGATCGGATCAACAAAACGGTGGTAGCGCTGACCGGCGCGGCGGCAGTCGTCATCTTGCCGGTCATTTCCTCCGATGACATCTTCTATTCCCGCGAGACCGGCATCGACTGGGATGTCATCTTCCTGCTGCTGGGCATGATGATCATCGTCAGCGTGTTGCGCCAGACCGGCGTCTTCGAGTACATCGCCATCTGGGCGGCCAAGCGCGCCAAGGGTTCTCCGCTGCGGATCATGATCCTGCTGGTGCTGGTGACCGCGGTGGCCTCAGCGCTGTTGGACAACGTCACCACGGTGTTGTTGATCGCCCCGGTGACGCTGCTGGTCTGCGACCGGCTCGAAATCAGCCCCGCGCCTTTCCTCATGGCCGAGGTGTTCGCATCCAATATCGGCGGCGCCGCAACCCTGGTCGGTGATCCACCCAACATCATCATCGCCAGCCGAGCGGGATTGTCGTTCAACTCCTTTCTGCTTCACCTGGCACCGATCGTCGCGATTGTCATGGTGGTGTTCATCGCCATGCTGCCCCGGCTGTTTCCCGGATCGTTTTCCGTCGAGGCCGAACGGGTCGCCGACGTGATGGCCTTGGAAGAAGGTGAGGCGATCCGAGACCGCGGCCTGTTGATCAAATGCGGTCTGGTGCTCGCCGCGGTGTTTTCCGCGTTCATCGGGCATTCGGCGATGCATCTGGAGCCCTCGGTGGTGGCGCTGCTGGGTGCCGGCGTGCTGATCGTGATCTCTCGCTTGGAGCGCTCGGAATACCTGTCCGGAGTCGAGTGGGAGACGCTGTTGTTCTTCGCCGGGCTGTTCGTGATGGTCGGCGCCCTGGTAGACACCGGCGCGATCGCCGCCCTGGCCAAGGCCGCCACCGAGGTGACCGGCGGTAATGCGCTGCTGACCACGATGGGGATCCTCGGAGTGTCCGCACCGGTGTCCGGAATCATCGACAACATCCCCTATGTCGCGACCATGACGCCGATCGTGGCGGAGCTGAGCACCACCCTCCCGAACGATCTGCATCCCGATTCCCTGTGGTGGGCCCTGGCGCTGGGCGCCGACTTCGGGGGCAACCTGACCGCAGTCGGCGCGAGCGCCAATGTGGTGATGCTCGGAATCGCCCGTCGGGCAGGAAGTCCCATCTCGTTCTGGGAGTTCACCCGCAAGGGAATTGTGGTCACACTGGTGTCGGTGACGTTGTCGGCGCTGTACCTGTGGTTGCGCTACTTCGTATTCGGCTGACAGCGGCCGCCCCCGGATCGCGACCCCAGACCCACCCGCGCTACGCGGCCGCTGGCACCGGGAGTCAGCGGGTTAGCAGCGCCACGCACTCCACGTGATGGGTCAACGGGAACGCATCAAACACCCGGATCTGCTCCACGGCATACCCCTGGGCACGGTACAGACCGATATCCCGAGCGAAAGACGCTGCCTCACAACCGATGTGCACAATTCGCGGTACACCCGCGGCGGCCAGCGCCTCGATCACCTCCCGCCCGGCACCAGCGCGCGGCGGGTCCAGCACCGCGACGTCGGCGCCGGAGTGCGCATCACTCAACACCCTGCGCACCGAATCGGTACGCACCGAAACCTGCGGCAGGTCGGCCAACGCGGCCCGCGCGGCCCCGGTCGCGGCCCGCGACGTGTCGGCACTGATCACCCGGCCCGACTCCCCCACCGTCTCGGCCAGCGCCGCGGCGAAGATCCCGGCGCCGCCGTAAAGATCCCAGGCCGTCATCCCGGTGTCGGCCTGCGCCCACTGGCCGACCAGCGCGCTGTAGAGCGCGGCCGCCCGGCGATGCGCCTGCCAGAACGAGGTCACCGGAATCTGCCAACGCCGCCGGCCCACCCACTGAGTGGCGTGGTAGTCACCCTCCAGGACCTGCGGACGGTGACCGCGCCCGGTGCTGACCACATGCCGGACACCGTCGTCGTCGGCCACCACGTGCAGGTGATCGCCGGGCCGCCAGCTCTGCTCGGCCAGTCCTTTGATCATTCCGGCTGGAAGCTGCCCGCACCGCAGGTCGGTGACCAGCTCATCACTGTGATACCGGTGAAATCCGGCCCGGCCGTCGGCACCGACGTCCAACCGGACCCGGGTGCGCCAGCCGGTCGGACCGTCCTCACCGACGGGTTCGACAGATCCCTCCCAGTCGTAGCCGCCCAGCCTCGCCAGTTGGTTGGCCACCACCTCCCCCTTGAGGGCACGCACCGTGGCCGGCTCGGCGAACGCCAGATCACAGCAGCCGGCACCGTCCGCCCCCGCGATCGGGCACAGCGAGTCGATCCGGCCCGCCGCGGGTTCGAGCACCTCGACACATTCACCGTGCCAATACGATCCCCGCTCAGCGGTGATCCGAACCCGAACCTGCTCACCGGGCAACGCGTAGCGCACGAAAACAACTCGGCCGTCGTAGCGGGCCACACAACTGCCGCCGTTCGCCGGTGCGCCGGTCGTCAAAACCAACTGCTGGTCGATCACTCCAAGAAGCCTCTCCGGGTGTCGCCGGGCGCGTGATGCGGTTCCAAGACCTTGCGCCGCTCCGAAGAGTTCAGCTGCCAGGGCACCGAGGTGACCATGACCTGCGGCATGAACAACAGCCGGGTCTTGAGCCGCAGCGCACTCTGGTTGTGGAGCAACTGCTCCCACCAGTGGCCCACCACGTATTCGGGGATGTAGACGGTCACCACGGTGCGCGGCGACTCCTTGCTGATGCGTTTGACGTAATCGAGCACCGGCCGGGTGACCTCGCGGTACGGCGATGCGATCACCTTGAGCGGGACGGTGACCTCGCTATCCTCCCACTCGCGCACCAGCGCGCGGGTTTCGGTGTCATCGACATTGACCGTGATCGCCTCCAGTGCGTCGGGTCGCGTCGCGCGCGCGTAGGCCAGCGCGCGGCGAGTCGGCAGATGCAGCTTGGACACCAGGACCAGAGCGTGGTTGCGACTGGGCAGCACCGCCTGGTCGTCCAGGGCGGCCGACTGCTCGGCCAACTCCTGACTGACGGTGTCGTAGTGCCGGCGGATCATTTTCATCAAGAGGAACAGCACCGACATCGCGACGATCGCGATCCACGCACCGGCCACGAACTTAGTGGCGATCACCACGATCAATACCACCCCGGTAGCGAGGAATCCGATCGTGTTCACCACCCGGGAACGCATCATCTTGACTCGGGCGGCATGGTCGGTTTCATTGCGCAACAACCTGTTCCAGTGCCGAACCATACCGATCTGACTCAGCGTGAAGGAGACGAAGACCCCGACGATGTAGAGCTGGATCAGCGCGGTCACCTCCGCCCCGAACGCCACGATGAAGGCGACGGCCACCACCGCGAGGAACACGATGCCGTTGGAGAACGCCAGCCGGTCGCCGCGGGTGTGCAGCTGGCGGGGCAGGTAGCGGTCCTGCGCCAAGATCGAACCCAGAACCGGGAAGCCGTTGAACGCGGTGTTGGCGGCCAGCGCCAGGATCAGCGCCGTGACTCCGGCGATGATCCACAAACCGGGCGGAAAGCCCCTGAACACCGTTTCGGCCAGCTGAGCCAGCAAGGTCTTCTGGTCATAGTCCGCCGGCGCCCCGATCAGCTGTTCGTGCGGGCGCGCGGCGATCTTCACCCCGGTCTCGCGGGCCAGCACGATGATGCCCATCATCAGTGTCACCGCGATCACCCCCAGCATCAGCAGCGTGGTGGCGGCGTTGCGCGACTTCGGCTTGCGGAAGGCCGGCACACCGTTGCTGATCGCCTCCACCCCGGTCAGTGCGGCACACCCCGACGAGAACGATTTCGCCACCAGGAACACCAGGGCAACCCCGACCATTTCGCCCTGGGTGGAGTGGATCTTGAACTCGGCCGACTCGGCCTGCAATGGGTTGTCCATCACGAAGATCTGGAACAGCCCCCACCCCAGCATGGCGAAGACCCCGATCATGAACGCGTACGTCGGGATGGCGAACGCGGTGCCCGATTCTCGAATGCCCCGCAGATTGGCCGCCGCCACCACGATCACGGTCCCGACCGCGAACGCCACCTTGTGGTCGGCGATGAACGGTATCGCCGAGCCGATGTTGGCGATCCCCGATGAGATCGAGACCGCAACCGTCAGAACGTAATCCACCATCAACGCGCTGGCCACGGTGAGGCCAGCGGTAGCACCCAGATTGGTGGTGACCACCTCGTAGTCGCCGCCACCGGAGGGGTAGGCGTGCACATTCTGGCGGTAGGAGGCCACCACGGTAATGAACACGAAGGCGACAGCCAGGCCCACCCACAGCGTCATCCGATAGGCGGCCAGGCCCGCCACCGACAACACCAGAAAGACTTCTTCGGGTCCGTAGGCCACCGAAGACAGCGCGTCGGAGGCGAATACCGGCAGGGCGATGCGCTTGGGCAGCAGCGTGTGACTCAGCCGATCGCTACGAAAGGGCCGACCCAGAACCAGGCGCCGTGCAGCGGTGGAAATCTTCGACACGAGAGCCAAGGGTAAGCCAGGCGGGCACTGGCGGTAGCGTTCACCGAATACAGGCACTATCGCAGTCGATAACCAGCCGAAAGTCGGCCCAGAGAACCTGAAAGGACACAGCACGTGCGGGTAGTTGTGATGGGTTGCGGCCGGGTGGGAGCCTCGCTCGCCGACGGACTGTCCCGGATCGGCCACGAGGTCGCCATCATCGACCGAGACAGCACCGCGTTCAACCGGCTCAGCCCGGAGTTCAACGGTGAGCGAGTGCTCGGCATGGGCTTCGACCGCGATGTGCTGCTGCGAGCCGGCATCGAAGAAGCCGCTGCGTTCGCCGCGGTGTCCTCGGGTGACAACTCCAACATCATCGCGGCGCGGCTGGCCCGAGAGACGTTCGGCGTTTCGCGGGTGGTCGCCCGTATCTACGACGCCAAGCGGGCCGCGGTATACGAGCGCCTGGGCATTCCGACCATCGCCACCGTGCCGTGGACCACCGACCGGCTCCTCGACGCACTCACCCGGGAAAGTGAGACCACCAAGTGGCGTGACCCCACCGGCACCGTCGCCGTGGCCGAGGTCGTCCTGCACGAGGACTGGATCGGCCGCCCCGTCACCGACCTGGAGGCGGCAACCAACGCCCGTGTGGCGTTCTTGATCCGGTTCGGCACCGGAATCCTGCCCGAGCCCAAGACGGTGATTCAGGCCAGCGACCAGGTGTACATCGTGGCGGTGTCCGGCCGGGTCGCCGAGGCGATCGCGATCGCCGCGTTGCCCCCGAGCGAGGACCTGGACAAATGAAGCGCGCCGTCGATGAAGGCGCGGACGGAGCCCGGGTAGCCAGGGTTGAGGAGCGGCGCAAATGAAAGTAGTCGTAGCCGGCGCCGGCGCGGTCGGACGATCGATTGCGCGCGAGCTGCTCGACAGCGATCACCAGGTGACGCTGATCGAGCGCAACCCGGACCACGTCGACACCGAGGACATCGCCGACGCGGAGTGGCATCTGGGCGATGCCTGCGAGCTCAGCCTGCTGGAGTCGGTGCACCTGGAATCCTTCGACGTGGTGATCGCCGCCACCGGCGACGACAAGGCCAACGTGGTGCTGTCCTTGCTCGCCAAGACCGAATTCGCGGTACCGCGGGTGGTGGCCCGGGTCAACGATCCCCGCAACGAGTGGCTGTTCACCGACGCGTGGGGGGTAGATGTCGCGGTCTCCACGCCGCGCATGCTGGCCTCACTGGTCGAGGAGGCGGTCGCGGTCGGAGACCTGGTCCGGCTCATGGAGTTCCGCAAGGGTCAGGCCAACCTGCTGGAGATCACCCTGCCCGACGACACCCCGTGGGGCGGAAAGCCGGTGCGCAAGCTCGTCCTACCGCGCGATGCCGCGCTGGTGACGATCCTGCGCGGGACACGGGTGATCGTGCCGCAGGACGACGAGCCGCTCGAAGGCGGCGACGAGCTGTTGTTCGTCGCATCCAGTGGCGTCGAGACCGAACTGCGCGCGCTGCTGCTACCGGCCCACTGAGCGCGGTTCGGGCTCGGCCTCGCCGACGGCCGGGCGCTCATCCAGCGCGCGCTGCACGTATTTGACCGCCAGGTAGGTGACCACCGCTGCCACCGCGGTCAACGGCCAGCCCATGGCGATGCGCGCCACTCCCAGCCAGCCGGTCTGATCGGCGTTGTAGAGCAGTCGCTGGACCACGAAGCGGGAGCCGAACACCAGCGCCCAGGTCAACGTCGCGAGATCATAGGCGTAAATGGCCGACCGCAGCTCGCGCCAGGTCTGGGGCTGGCCGCTGGCCCATGACCAGATGTAGCCGACCGCTGGACGGCGGATCAGGATCGATGCGGCGAACACGACCGCCCACACCAGCGATGTCCAGATTCCGAGCAGGAAATAGCCCTTGGAGTCGCCCATCAGATAGGCGATCAAGGTGCAGACGGCGACCCCGAAGAACCCGGAGATGGCCGGTTGGCTGGATTGCTTGCGGATTAGGCGCCAGACCAGCACCGCCGCGGCCACACCCAACGCCGCCAGGACGGCGGCGCGCAGTCCGAAGAGATTGGAGGTCGGCACGAACACCACGATCGGTAACGAGGAGTAGATCACCCCGGCCAGGCCGCCGATCTGTTCCAGGAGCCGCTGCGGTCCCTGGGCGCCCTCGGCGCTGTATTCCTCGCTCATCGCTGCACCGGCCCGAAGGAAGGCGCGATCACTGCTGGATTTCGCGCGATCACTGCTGGATTTCGTAGTGGGGGTTGTAGATGGCCTTGCAGCCGCTTTCGAGTTTGCCCAGCCGGCCGTGCACCCGCAACGTGCGGCCGGAGTCGATTCCGGGGATGCGTCGCTGCCCCAGCCATACCAGCGTCACCGTGTCGGTGCCGTCGAAAAGCTCGGCACGGACCCCACCCACGCAGCCCTTGGCGTTGGCTTCGACGCTGCGCAGTACCCCGACCATGGTGACCTCTTGGCCGCGTTGGCAGTCGATCGCACGCTGCGCGCCGGTATTGAGCGCCTCGTCCGACAGCTCTTCGACGTCACGCAGCTCGGGATCTTCTGTCAATCGCCGAGTCAGCCGGCGCAGGTACCCTTTCGGAGCAGCCATTGCCCTCTCCCTCAATCGTGTGCGCACGCTACGGTAGACCTGTTGAATATCGAATGCCACATGACCTGCCCACGGGGTGGCTGACAACACCCAAACACGATCAAGGGGTGGCATGGTTCTGCGCGGCGTGACGGCCGTCCTGCTGCCGGGGACCGGATCCGACGACGACTACATCCGCCGAGCGTTCTCGTCTCCGTTGCAGCAGGTGGGTGCCGAATTGGTCACTCACCGCCCGCAGCCCGGCCGTCTTGTCCAGGGCTACCTCGAGGCGCTGGATGCGGCGGCCACGCGCTGTGGCCCGATCCTCGCCGGCGGGGTTTCGATCGGCGCGGCGGTGGCCACGATGTGGGCTCTGCGCCATCCCGAACGCGTGGTCGGGGTGCTGGCTGCGCTGCCCGCTTGGAGCGGCACCCCCGAGGACGCCCCGGCAGCCCAGGCCGCGCGCTATAGCGCCGGGCAGTTGCGCAGCGACGGCCTGGCCGCCGTGCTGGCCCAGATGCGGGCATCGAGCCCGACGTGGCTCGGCGACGAGTTGACCCGCTCATGGACTGCTCAGTGGCCGCAACTGCCCGACGCGCTGGAGGAGGCCGCGAGCTACGTCGCGCCGACGCACGCCCAGCTGGCGGGCCTGACCGTGCCGATGGGTCTGACCGCGGCGGTTGACGACGCGGTTCATCCGCTGCAGACCGCCGCCGAATGGGCCGCCGCCGCGCCGCGCGCGGCGCTGCGCACCGTCACCCTGGACCAGATCGGCGCCGATCCGGCCGCCTTGGGCGCCGCCTGCGTCACCGCGCTGACCATCGCGGCCGGCTGATCGGCGGTCCAGCTTCGCCTCTCCTGCGTCGAGGCTCGCTAACCGCACCGGCTGATCGGCGGTCCAGCTTCGCCTCTCCTGCGTCGAGGCTCGCTAACCGCCGGTGATAGTGCGCAACTGCTGCATCGCGGATCCCTCCACGCTGCGGCGTGCGGCCGGCGCCGGCGGTACGTCCCCGCCGCCGCCGAACACGCCGGCCTGCTGCGCCGCGGCCAGCTGTTGGGCTGCGGCCTGCTGGGCCGCCGCCTGCTGCGCTGCGGCCTGCTGCGCCGCGGCAGCCCGCAACTGCTCGGCCATCGGCTCAGGTAGCCGGACCGGCAGCGGGGTGCGCACCGGCAGCGGAGTGTCGCCACGCCGGACGACCGTGTCCGCCAGCGCGTCTCGGGCCTGCTGTGCGAGCACATCCATGGTCTCGGGCCGACCGTTGATGACACAGCGCACCATCCAGCGGTAGCCGTCGACACCGATGAACCGGACAGCACCGGTGGCCGAACCGAGCACTTCCCGGCCCCACGGCCCGTCGACGATGCTGACCATCGCGTTGTCCCTGCGCAGCGCGTCGGCCAGCTCACCGGCCACCTCGCGCCACAGACCCGGCGACTTCGGCGCCGCATAGGCGGCGATGTTGAACCGGCCGTTGGGCGTCACCAGCCACACCGCGCTGGGGACACCCGCCTCACTCAGTTCCACCTGGACCTGAGCGCCCGCGGGCATGGGCAGCAGCACCGAACCCAGGTCGAGTCGGGCCGTCGTCGCCGCTGCGGGGTCGTCGAAATCTTCGATGTCGAAGGGGCCCTCCAGCTCCTCCGCATCGGATGCGAACTCGTCCGCTGCTCCGGAGGCTTCCGGCTCGGCGCTCGTCGGCTCCTCGGCCTCGCGCTTGCCTTTACCCCTACCGAATGCCATCACAGCCGCCCATCTTCATCGCTTCTTCGTCACAAGCCATCACAGGCTCGCGTGCCCACCGGAGGACCCGTGTCCACCGGAACCACGGGTCGTCGGTTCCAGCCCGGCCTCATCGAACGAGGTCACCTCGACCAGTTCCGGAAGCTCGACCCGCTGTACCAGCAGCTGGGCGATCCGGTCGCCGCGGTGGATCTCGATCGGCACCGCAGAGTCCAGGTTGATCAATGAGACCTTTATCTCACCACGATAGCCCGCGTCGACGGTGCCGGGACTGTTGACAATCGAAAGGCCCACCCGCGCAGCCAAACCCGACCGAGGGTGGATGAGGCCGACCATGCCGAACGGAATTGCCACGGCGATTCCGGTGGGTACCAGGGCACGTTGACCTGGGCCCAACTCGACATCGATCGCGCTGCAGAGGTCGACGCCGGCATCGCCGGCGTGCGCACGGCTCGGCAGTGGAAGATCCGGATCCAGGCGAACAACCGCAAGACTGGGTGACACGAGGCGCAAGACTACTCTTAGCCGGATGTCGGGGTCGCGCGTGAACCATCGGGCATCGCAAACAGTGCGCTACAGCGAACAGCTGTGGGTGCCGTGGTGGTGGTGGCCACTGGGGTTCTTGGGTAACGGTCTGATGGCCTACGAAGTCCGCTTGGGCCTGCGCAATCTGCCCGGCTGGCTGCCGTTCGCGGTGTTCTTCGCGATCACCGTCGGCGCCCTGTTGTGGCTGGGACGCATCAAGGTCCGCGTCGTCGAATGCGGCGGGGAAACGCAGTTGTGGGCAGGTGACGCGCACCTGCCCACCACGGCGATCGCGCGCTGCGCCGAGGTCCCGCAGTCGGCCAAGTCAGCAGCGCTGGGCCGCCAGCTCGACCCGGCGGCATATGTCGTCCATCGCGGCTGGGTGGGGCCCATGATCTTGGCCGTCCTCGATGATCCCGACGACCCGACGCCGTACTGGCTGGTCAGCTGCCGCAATCCGCAGCGGCTGCTGGCGGCGTTGCAGGCCTAGCGCCGATCATCGACGCGACGGGGTCAGGCACTGCGGAACGCCCACACCTACCGGGTGGGCCGGCCCTCCCGGGAAAGGGCCGTCGCCGCCGGACTAAGCAGGATTGAGCGGGACAGGCCCGGTCAGGCCGCGCAGTCGGTGCAGATCATCACACCGTTCTTCTCACTGGCCAGACGGCTGCGGTGCTGAACCAGGAAACAGCTGGAGCAGGTGAACTCGTCGGCCTGCTTCGGAACGACACGCACCGACAGTTCCTCACCGGACAAGTCGGCGCCCGGCAGCTCGAACGACTCGGCCGATTCGGACTCGTCGACGTCGACCACAGCGGACTGCGCCTCGTTCCGCCGCGCCTTGAGTTCCTCTAACGAATCCTCGGAAACGTCGTCGGTCTCGGTGCGCCGCGGGGCGTCGTAATCGGTAGCCATGGTCTTCATCCCCTCAAGTCCCCTCGAAACCCTGCGCGAGCTTTGTACCAGCGTCGAACGCATCCACCAAATGATTCGTGCCCGGATCGCGGTCAGATTAAGTGTGATTTACGTCACATTGCATTCCTGACCACGGTGATCGCCCCCGCGGACGCCCTCTAGAGTGCGTACGTGGTCGCGCAAATCACTACCGGTACCGAGTTCGACAAGCACGGTCGGCCGTTCCGGCGACGCAACAACCGACCGGCCGCCTACGCCCTGGCCGCGTTGGCATTGCTGACCGCCGTGGCATGGGGGGTAGCACTCACCCGGCCGGTCGATATCCATGAGGTCGCGGTGTGCAACGCGCCGCCGGCGCCGACTGAGCCCGACCAGCCCCGCCTGGGCACTCAGGTACCGCGTGCCGCCATGATCAGCACCACCCCCGCCAAACTGGCCGACATCAAGTCCCGCGTCCTCAACGCCAGCGGCCGAGCCGGGCAGGCCGCCGATGTCGCCGACGCGCTGCGCGACGACGGCTTCGCCCAACCGACCGCCGCCAACGACCCCATCTACGCCGAGGACCGGCTGGACTGCCAGGGTCAGATTCGGTTCGGCCCGGCGGGCCAGGCCGCCGCGGCAGCACTGTGGCTGGTGGCGCCGTGCACGGAACTGTTCCGCGACGACCGCGCCGACGATTCGGTGGATCTGGCGGTCGGCAGCGACTTCGTCAGCCTGTCGCACAGCGATGACATCGAGGCCGCGCTGGCCGGCTTGCGGCCGGACGCCACCGGGTTGCCCGACCCCGCATTGCTGACCAAGATTCATTCCGGCACCTGCTGACGACCTCTCGCCGAACAGGAGATCCGATGACCGGCCCCGACCCCGTCCCCGCCCCGATCGAGGACCGTCCGATCGCCGGTGCGCGACGTCAGCGACGGGCCTTCGGCGTCGACGTCGGCGGCAGCGGCATCAAGGGGGGCGTCGTCGATCTGGACACCGGCGCTCTGATCGGTGAGCGGTTCAAGCTGCCCACGCCCAGCCCCGCCACTCCGGTCTTGGTCGCCCAGACCGTCGCCGCGGTGGTCCGGGACTTCGGGTGGACCGGCCCGCTGGGTGTCACCTATCCGGGCGTGGTGGTCAACGGCGTCGTACAGACCGCCGCCAACGTGGACAAGTCCTGGATCGGGCTGAACGCGCAGGAGACGATCGCCGCCGAACTCGACGGTCAGCGGATCGTCATCCTCAACGACGCTGACGCCGCCGGGCTGGCCGAGGAGCGGTTCGGGGCAGGCAAGAACAACAGCGGCGTAGTCGTGTTGCTCACCTTCGGGACCGGAATCGGTTCGGCGGTGATTCACAACGGAAAGCTGCTGCCCAACACCGAACTCGGCCACATCGAGGTGGGTGGCAAAGAAGCCGAACACCGGGCCGCCGCGTCGGTCAAGGAGCGCAAGAACTGGTCCATGGAGAAGTGGGCCAAGCAGGTGACCATGGTGCTGATCGCGATTGAGGACGCACTGTGCCCGGACCTGATCATCGTCGGCGGCGGTATCAGCCGCAAAGCCGATCGGTGGGTGCCGCTACTGGGCAACCGGACCCCGGTGGTCGCCGCGACACTGCAGAACACCGCGGGCATTGTCGGGGCCGCGATGGCGTCATCGGCCGACGTGACCCGCTGAATAACGCCCGCTCGACGATTACTGCCTCACCCTGTCGTTACAATGGTCGACGGCGGCCGCCTAACCGATAGCGGCGACTATCCCAGTTGATCACCAACTGAAATAGAGCCGACATTCGACATACCCGACACTTTCGGTTGCGCACGACGCTGCGACCCGAAAGTCAGTCCGACCGAAGGGGTGGACGTGGCAGCGAGCAAGGCACAGCCGGCGACTGAGGAGCCCAAGAAGGGCAGTGCCACCAAGGCACCCGCCAAAGCCGCCGTGAAGTCGCCTGCCAAGGCTCCCGCCAAAGCTGCCGCCGCGGCGCCCGCCAAGCGGACCGCGGCCAAGGCCACCAAGGCAGCGGCGCCCGCCAAGAAGGCCGCCAAGTCGACGACGCGTGGCGCCGCCGCTGACGGCGCCGCCAAGCCCGCGACCCGGTCGACCCGGGGCCCGGCGAAGAAGGCCGCCAAGGCCACCAAGGCCAGCGCGAAGAACGCCGACGCCGGCGCGGCACCCGAAGATCTCGACACCGACGTAGAGCTGGACGGCGAGCCCGGCGTTGACGACATCGACGACGCCGACCTGAGCCTGGACGAACTCGATGACGACGACACCGACTCGGCTGCCGAGGGCGACGGCGCCACGTCAGGCGCGTCGGCGGACTCGGCCGAGGACGGCGAGGAGGGCGACGACGACGAGATCGCCGAGCCCAGCGAGAAGGACAAGGCTTCCGGCGACTTTGTCTGGGACGAAGAGGAATCCGAAGCGCTGCGGCAGGCCCGCAAGGATGCCGAGCTCACCGCCTCGGCCGACTCGGTGCGCGCCTACCTCAAGCAGATCGGCAAGGTCGCGCTGCTCAACGCCGAGGAGGAAGTCGAGCTGGCCAAGCGCATCGAGGCCGGCCTGTTCGCGACCCAGAAGATGGCCGAGCACACCGAGAAGGGCGAGAAGCTCGCGGTCGCCTACCGGCGTGACATGGCGTGGATCTGTCGCGACGGCGACCGGGCCAAGAACCACCTGCTCGAGGCCAACCTGCGACTGGTGGTCTCGCTGGCCAAGCGTTACACCGGCCGCGGGATGGCGTTCCTGGACCTGATCCAGGAGGGCAACCTCGGTCTGATCCGCGCGGTCGAGAAGTTCGACTACACCAAGGGCTACAAGTTCTCCACCTACGCCACCTGGTGGATCCGCCAGGCCATCACCCGTGCCATGGCCGACCAAGCACGCACCATCCGTATCCCGGTGCACATGGTCGAGGTGATCAACAAGCTCGGCCGCATCCAGCGCGAGCTGCTGCAGGACCTGGGCCGCGAGCCCACCCCCGAGGAACTGGCCAGGGAGATGGACATCACCCCGGAGAAGGTGCTGGAGATCCAGCAGTACGCCCGCGAGCCCATCTCGCTGGACCAGACCATCGGCGACGAGGGCGACTCGCAGCTCGGTGACTTCATCGAGGACTCCGAGGCTGTCGTCGCGGTCGACGCCGTGTCGTTCACCTTGCTCCAGGACCAGCTGCAGTCGGTGCTCGAGACGCTCTCCGAGCGTGAGGCCGGCGTGGTGCGGCTGCGGTTCGGCCTCACCGATGGCCAGCCGCGGACCCTCGACGAGATCGGCCAGGTCTACGGGGTCACCCGTGAGCGCATTCGTCAGATCGAGTCGAAGACGATGTCAAAACTCCGGCATCCCAGCCGGTCCCAGGTCTTGCGCGACTACCTCGACTAGCGCGCGGCGATATGGCCAAGACACCCCCGGCGGCAGTGCTCAGTGCCGTCAACGCATTTCGTGGTGGCCTGCAGCGCCTACGCCAGGCCACCGTCCCGGCGTCGGTGGCGATCATGGAGCTGGGCTTCGGCGGATGGCTGACCCAGGCGCTTGCCGCCGCGGTGCGACTCGGTATCGCCGACGCGCTCAGTGCTGGTCCGCTGAGCGCGGACGAGGTCGCCCGCCGCGTAGGCACCGATCCGCGCGCCACCTACCGCCTGATGCGCGCACTGGCCAGCCACTCGGTGCTGAAGCTGCGCCGCGACGGCCGGTTCGCCCTGACCCGTACCGGGCGAGCGCTGGTCTCTGACAACCCGGCCGGCGTGGCGCCGATGCTGGCGTTCGTCGGCCACCCGGCGCACCGGGAGCACTGGTCGAACCTGGAGCACTCCGTACGGACGGGTGAAACCGCCGTCACCAAGGTGCGCGGAATGTCGTTCTTCGACTACACCGACACCGACCCCGAACTGGCGCAGGTCTTCAATGACGCCATGACCGGCGCGTCCGCTATGGCGATCGAAAGTGCTGTTCCCGCCTACGATTTCAGCAAAAGCAAGCTGATCGTGGATGTGGGCGGCGGTCACGGCGCGCTGCTGGCTGCGGTGCTGCGTCAGGCGCCGAATGCCCGCGGCGTGCTGTTCGACCTGCCGCAGGTGGTGGCCGGCGCCGGTGCGACGGTGGCCGACGTGGCGTCACGCTGCGATCTGAGCGGCGGGTCGTTCTTCGAGTCGGTCCCCGCCGGTGGCGACACCTACCTGCTCAAGACCGTTATCCACGATTGGAACGACGAGCAGTCGTTGGCGATTCTGCGCAATGTCCGGGCCGCCATCGCGCCGGGCGGCAAGGTGCTGCTGTTCGAGATGGTGCTGCCCGAGCGCGCGCCAGCCCACCTGGGGATGGTGCTCGACCTGGAGATGCTGGTTGCCGCCGGCGGACAGGAGCGCACCCGGCGGGAATACGCCGAACTGCTGTCCCAGGCGGGATTCGAGCTGCGACGGGTGGTGGCCACCGCCAGCCCGCTGGCGATCGTCGAGGCCCGAGCGGTCTAGGACGCCGATGCCTACGTTGCGGCGTAGGATCGCCCAGCATGCCGACCGAGGACGCAGCGCAGGCGACTTTTGCCGCGTTGTTGAAGCGTGCCGCCACCCACGGCCATCGGGTGCCACCCGAGGCCGATCTCAATCCCGCCGTGCTCGATGCGATCAACGCGGTCGCCGCCGCCTGGCCGCGAGTGCCCGCGATTTTGATCACCAAGGCGCAGACCACGTTCGCCCGTAGCGAACTCACCCGAGTGTCGGCAGCCAAGCCGACGACCCCGTTCCACCTCAACCGGCCGGAGCGAACACACCGTCCGGGCCGGGCCGGTAATCACTGACACCGATCACCGCCTCGACGGGCAACGGCCCGTACAGGTGCGGGAACAGCATGGACTCCGGATCGCTCGGTACGCCTGGCTCCCAGCGCACCGGTGCGCCGACTTTAGCCGGATCCACCTGCAGCAACACCAGATCCGCACAGCCTCGATACAGCCGGTTCGCGGGCAGGTGCACCTGTTGCGGGGTGGACATGTGCACGAAACCCACGCTGTCCAACGACTCCGGGCGCACTGTTCCGGAAGCCTGCGCCTGCGCCCAGTCCCCGGCGCTGCACAGGTGTACCAGCACATCGGGCGGGATCACGGATCGTGTCATGGCACCGATCCTGCCGCACCGGCGCTGGGGTGAGACACGACACAGCCGAACCGGGGAACAACGCCGAACGCTCAAGCGTCTGACACACTTGAGAACAACCGCGAGAAACGGAGGAGCCCATGAACGCGACTCTGACCAGTCCTGAGCTCACTCGGGCTGATCGATGCGACCGGTGCGGTGCCGCCGCACGGGTACGAGCCACGCTACCCTCCGGTGCCGAACTTCTTTTCTGCCAGCACCACGCCAACGAGCACGAAGCCAAGCTGGTCGAGCTGGCCGCCGTGATTCAGGTCAGCGCAGCGACTGACGCGTAACCGGAGCCGGCACGCAACACGCCCGGCTGCGCGATTGTGCAATAGCAGCACCCGTCAGGAATGCTGGGCTGGTCATGAGTGACCAGATCCCCAAACCTTCCCGTCATCACCTGCTCCGTATTGCACGCCGCACTCTGGTCAAGAGCTGGGACGATTCGATCTTCGCCGAATCGGCGCAGGCGGGGTTCTGGTCGGTGTTGTCACTGCCACCGTTGTTGCTGGGAATGCTGGGCAGTCTGTCCTACATCGCGCCGCTGTTCGGACCGGACACGCTGGCCACCATCCAGGACCGGTTGATCGGTATGGCCAGCAGCTTCTTCTCGAAGAACGTCGTGGTGGAGATCATCGAGCCGACCGTGCGGGACATTGTGGCCAATGCCCGCGGCGAGGTGGTCTCGCTGGGATTCGTGATCTCGTTGTGGGCCGGCTCGTCGGCGATCTCGGCGTTCGTCGACTCAGTGGTCGAGGCACACGATCAGACGCCGCTGCGACACCCGGTGCGACAACGCTTCTTCGCGTTGGGTCTCTACGTGGCGATGCTGGTGATCGCCGTGGCCACCGCGCCGTTGGCCGCACTGGGACCGCACGCGATCGCCGAGCACCTGCCGGCCCAGTGGACCGACGTGCTGCGGTTCGGCTACTACCCGGCACTGGTGCTGGGATTGCTGCTGGCGGTGACGGTGCTCTATCGGGTGTCGCTGCCCAAGCCGCTGCCCTCACATCGGCTGGTGTTCGGCGCGCTGCTGGCCACCACGGTGTTCGTGGTGGCGACGATGGGGCTGCGGATCTACCTCCGCTACATCACCAGCACCGGCTACACCTATGGGGCGCTGGCGACGCCGATCGCCTTCTTGTTGTTCGCGTTCCTGCTCGGCTTCGCCATCATGCTGGGCGCAGAGCTGAACGCAGCGGTGCAAGAGGAGTGGCCGGCGCAGGCCACTCACCTGCACCAGCTGCGTACCTGGGTGGTGTCACGAGCCGGCCAGACCGGTCCAGACCGCGATGACACCGATCCGGTCAAGCCTGCTTGAGCGTCGCGTAGATCTTCTTGCAGTCCGGGCAGACCGGGGAACCCGGCTTGGCCGACTTGGTCACCGGGAATACCTCACCGCACAGCGCCACAACGTGCGTGCCCATGACCGCGCTTTCGGCGATCTTGTCCTTCTTGACGTAGTGGAAGTACTTCGGGGTGTCGCCGTCGGTCCCGTCATCAACGCGTTCCTCGGAATCGGTGCGCTCAAGGGTGTCGGTCTGTATGCCCATATCCCCATTGTGCCCAGAACTGGAGTTGATCCAAAACCCCTCGTGCCACCGAATCGCTCGTGTGGGACAGTGGAGTAATGAAGCACGGCCCCGAGCTGGGTTTCGACGACGACGGCAGACCGGTTCTGATCACCGCGGCCGCGCCGTCCTTTGAGCAGCAGCACCGCGAACGGGTACGCAAGTACCTGACCTTGATGGCGTTCCGGGTGCCTGCCCTGATTCTGGCCGCGATCGCCTACGGAATGTGGCACAACGGCCTGATCTCCCTGCTGATATTGGTGGCGTCGATCCCGCTGCCGTGGATGGCCGTGTTGATCGCCAACGACCGGCCTCCTCGCAGTGCCGACGAGCCCCGCCGCTACGACGCAGCCCCGACCCGCACGCCGCTGTTTCCCACCGGCACCCGCCCTGCCCTGGAGCGGCCGAAGCACCCGGAATCGGGAGACGACGCCCCAGGCGAAGCGCCGCACGGTACCGGTTCTTAGCACATTCTCAAAGTCATTCCCGTATTTCCGCACGTCAAGTGGTGTGGAAAAGCGGTCGGCCGGGAACTCTGCACGCGTGTCGGACGTTGACACCTGTGACAGCAGAAGCCGATCAACGGGAGGCCGCAATGGCAAAGGCAGATGCCACCACCAGTCGGATCGACGGCGATTTGGACGCGCAGAGCCCAGCCGCAGATCTAGTGCGGGTGTACCTCAACGGGATCGGCAAGACAGCATTGCTCAATGCCGCTGACGAGGTAGAGCTCGCCAAACGGATCGAGGCCGGACTGTACGCCCAGCACCTGCTCGACACCCGCAAGCGTTTTGGCGAGAAGCGCAAGCGCGAACTCGCCGCGGTGGTACGAGACGGCGAAGCCGCCCGCCGGCACCTGCTGGAGGCCAACCTGCGCCTGGTGGTCTCCCTGGCCAAGCGCTACACCGGCCGGGGCATGCCACTGCTGGACCTGATCCAGGAAGGCAATCTGGGGTTGATCCGCGCAATGGAGAAGTTCGACTACGCAAAGGGTTTCAAGTTCTCCACCTATGCGACCTGGTGGATCCGCCAGGCCATCACCCGCGGGATGGCGGATCAGAGCCGCACCATCCGGCTGCCGGTCCACTTGGTCGAACAGGTCAACAAGCTGGCTCGGATCAAACGGGAAATGCATCAGCAGCTGGGCCGCGAGGCCACTGACGAGGAACTGGCCGCCGAGTCCGGCATCCCAGCGGAGAAGATCAACGACCTGCTCGAGCACAGCCGCGACCCGGTCAGTCTCGACATGCCGGTCGGCTCCGACGAGGAGGCCCCGCTGGGTGACTTCATCGAGGACTCCGAGGCGATGTCGGCGGAGAACGCGGTGATCTCCGAGCTGTTGCACACCGATATCCGCAGCGTGCTGGCCACCCTCGACGAACGCGAGCATCAGGTGATCCGGCTGCGGTTCGGCCTCGACGACGGACAGCCCCGCACGCTGGACCAGATCGGCAAGCTGTTCGGTCTGTCACGCGAGCGGGTCCGCCAGATCGAGCGCGAGGTGATGGCCAAGCTGCGCCACGGTGAGCGGGCCGACCGCCTGCGCTCGTACGCCAGCTGACACCTGTCTCTTATACACATC
>NZ_JRMM01000010.1:0-60037 GCF_000972905.1 Mycobacterium sp. UM_Kg27 | reverse complement strand
AGATGTGTATAAGAGACAGAGCGTAGACATTCCCGTTGCGGCGATGGTGGCCCCGCCCGCTGCGGCCGGCTCCTCCACCGGTCTGGGCGGCACCGCCGGTGCACCGGGACCGAACGCACCCGTCGTCGTCCCGAGCGCCGACGGCGTTGCCGCGCTGATCCACTATGTGGTCTCCGGCTGGGGACCACCCGGCGTCGAGACCGGACCCAAAGACGATATGGCCGCCTCCAACAGCGCTGCGGTTTCCCGACGTGCGACCGCTCCGCGGACCGTCTCCACCGATTCCCGCAGCAGACGCAGCCGACGTAGCACCGGCCGGATTCGTATGCACGGCAATCGTTACGAATTTCTACAGGCCGGCGATGGCCCGGTCACGGCCGCGAACTCCGATGCCGGGCCCACCGCTCACCCCGAGGCCATCGCAGCAGTAATCGCCTCCACCCGCGCCTCTGGACTCACTGGGCGCGCTGACGAAATCCGGCAAGTACCAATGTTGCCCACCAGCTGGTGCGCCTCCGACCAGGTAGAGCAACTGACACAACCGATGAAGGACGGAAAAGAAGAATGAGCAAGAAAAGCCAGATCGGATGACGCTGACCGTCACAGGCACCGGCCTTGGAGCGCAGATCACCGGGGTGGACCCCAATGATCTGAGCAACATCACCCGCGACGAAATTCGCGAGATCGTATACGCCAACAAGCTCGTCATCATCAAAGGCGTTCACCCCTCGCCGGAGCAGTACCTCCAGCTCGGCAGAATCATCGGCGACATCGTGCCCTATTACGAATCCATGTACCACCATTACGAGTTTCCGGAGATCTTCGTGTCCTCCACCGAGGAACACCAAGGCGTTCCGCGAACCGGCGCGTTCTGGCACATCGACTACATGTTCATGCCGGAGCCGTTCGCGTTCTCAATGGTGTTACCCCTGAACGTTCCCGGACCTGACCGCGGTACCTATTTCATCGACCTCAATCAAGCCTGGGCGTCGGTACCAACCGCCCTACAGGACGCTGCCCGCAGAACATGGAGCACCCATGATCCACGGCGGCACATCAAAATCCGTCCCGACGATGTCTACCGACCGATCGGGGAAGTGTGGGACGAAATTACCCGGACCACGCCGCCCATCAAATGGCCGACCGTGATCCGGCACCCGAAGACGGGCGAAGAGATTCTCTACATCTGCGCGTCGGGGACCACCAAGATTGAGGACCAGGAATCCCGAGCGCTCGAACCGTCGGTGCTCCAAGAGCTGATGGCCGCCACCGGGCAACTTGATCCCGAGTTCACACACCCCTTCATTCATACCCAACACTACGAGGTAGGAGACATCATCTTGTGGGACAACCGAGTTCTGATGCATCGAGCCAAACACGGCAGTTCCGCGGGTACCTTGACGACCTATCGGCTGACAATGCTCGACGGGCTCAAGACCCCGGGATACCCGGCATGAGCGCCACCGGTTCGATGCCCCCAGCCTTGACCGACGCGACCCCGATCGCCGAGAACCTCTTGTCCAAGGTGCTGGAGCCTTACGCCTACAAGGGGTGCCGGTATCTGATCGATGCCGAAGCCCAAGCTGACACCGATTCGGTGTTGGCTCAAGGAAGTTTCTCGATCGCCGAATCCGCCTATATCCGCAGCACCGGCCATTTCAATGCAGTCGAATTGGTGCTGTGCTTCAATCAGCTCGCCTACTCTGCTTTCGCGCCCGCCATCGCCGACGGCGTGATCCCCGCGTTCCATGGTTGGACATTCGACGACTACTGCAAGCACCAGCTCTCCAGCATGTACATCAGAACGTCGTCGTCACGGTTCAGAAGACCGATTGATGCCACCAAGTTCCAGGCGCGGCTGCACTGCCACAACCTGGAGATCGTCGAACGCACGGTGCGGTATCTGCGCGTGCCATGCGCCATTGAGTTCTGGGATGAGCACGGCGGCTCGGCGTATGGCGAGTTTGAGCTAGCTGCCCTGAACATCCCGGGATGCCAGCCAGAACGATCCCGCTGACATGAGGACGCAAGCCCCCTCCAGCATGCTGGAGCGCATTCTCGAACACGTTCGCCAACGGCCCGACGCGATCGCGTTGCGCCGTTGGGATGGAACCGGTTTGGTGAGCTACCGCGATCTGGCCGCGGAGTGGGACAGACTGGCCGGCGCACTGCACCAGCAAGGGGTGTCGCAGGGATCGCGAGTGCTGGTCATATCCGACAACGGGCCGCAGACCTACCTCGCGGTCCTGGCGTGCGCCCGGCTCGGCGCCATTGCCGTTCTCGTCGACGGCGACCTGCCGGTGGCCACCATCGATCGGTTCGCCCAACTGACCGATCCCTCCGCAATACTGCGCACGGCCGGTACCAGGATGCCCACCGCGGGCCTACCGGACCACCTGGCAGCGATCCCGACACTGTCGGTCGCCGACCGCCAGGCTTTTCGCAACCCACCGGGGAGCCTGGGTCATCCGGGCGGAGCCGCCGATGATCCCGTAGCGATGATCTTCACCAGCGGAACCACGGGTGAACCCAAGGCTGTGTTGTTGGCCAACCGAACTTTCTACGCCGTTGCCGACATTCTGCGAGCGGAGGGTTTGACGTGGATCGACTGGGTGATCGGCGAGACGGCGTATTCGCCGTTGCCGGCAACGCATATCGGCGGGTTGTGGTGGATCCTGAACTGCCTGATGCAGGGCGTGTCATGTGTCACCGGCGGCGAGACCGGCGCGTCGTTGCTGGAGATCCTCTCGGTCAATGACGTCGCCACGGTTTGTCTGGTCCCCACGCTGCTGTCACGCCTGGTGGCCGAATTGAAGGCGACCGGAGCACCGGTGCCGGCCTCGCTGCGCTTCCTGGGCTACGGCGGATCCAGGGCTATCGCATCGGACGTACATTACGTCGAGGCTGCCGGGGTCCGAACCGCACAGGTCTATGGCCTGAGTGAAACCGGTTGCACCGCACTGTGCCTTCCCACCGGGCCGGGTTCGATCGACGCCATCGAGGCGGGTGCTGTCGGCAGGCCGTATCCGGGCGTAGAGGTTCATCTCGACGGCGACGGCAGTGGGCCAACGGGGCCTTCGGCTTCGTCGGGCACCCTGTGGATCAGATCGCCGGCAAACATGCTCGGATACTGGAACAACCCCGACCGCACCGCTGAAACGCTGCGCGACCGGTGGGTCAACACGGGCGACCTGCTCGACGCAGGCAGCGACGGCCTGTTCTATATCCGCGGACGAGCGTCGGAGATGATCATCTGCGGCGGCGTTAACGTGGCTCCCGATGAGGTCGACCGGGTCGCGGAGTCGGTCAGCGGTGTCCGCGACGCCGCTTGCTACGAGATTTCCGATCCGGAATTCGGTGCGCTGGTAGGGCTGGCGGTGGTCGCCGCGGAGAATCTGGACGAGGCAGGCGCCCGCGCCCTTAAGCAGTCGATCGCGGCCCGATACCGCAGCGAGGTGGAATCTGCTGCGCGCCCGTCGACGATCGTCTTGGTCACCAGCATTCCGAGAACCCAATCAGGCAAGGTCATGCGCACGTCGCTGGCCGCGGCGATCGATGCACGCGAACGTGAGTGAGCTTGTTCGGCAGAAGATTCTGGCCGCGGTCTGCGACGTGCTCTACATCGACGAGAGCGACTTCCTCGACGGTGACGCCACCGACCTACGCGACCTCGGATTGGATTCGGTGCGCTTCGTTCTGCTGATGAAACGACTCGGGGTGGACCGCGAGTCCGAACTTCCGGCTCGCTTGGCGCGCGATCTTTCAATCGCAGCCTGGGTTACCGAATTGGGAGATTCCGGTGGGCAGGCCTGACTCGGCGCGCGCGCGGCGCATTCCACTGTCCGTATCCCAGCAGAACATCTACCGGGGGGTGCTGCAGGATGGGGATCCCACGCTGTATCTGATCGGTCGCAGCTACCGGTTGCGTCCAGTCCCGCTTCGAGAATTTCTTCTCGCGCTGCAGGCCTGCGTCCGCAACAACCCAGTGCAGTTATGCGTACTGGAGGAGACCGAGTCGGAGTACCCGGACCTGGTGCCGCGGCTCGCAGTGGACGAGCTGGTGCGGATTGCCGGTCCTGAAATGGATCCGTTGGTCCACGAATGGGATTCGGGCATCGTCGATCGGCCGCTGGTGCGCCACACCGTGCATACCGGCGCGAGCGGCGAAGTCATCGGGCTGGAGGTGCACGCCCATCACATTCTGCTCGACGGCGGCGCAACCGGACTGATCGAAGCCGATCTGGGCCGGTTCTTGTCGGATGGACCCGGTGAAATGCGCGACGTCGCAGCCGGACTGGACCGGCTCGCCGAGGCTCATCGCCGGGAGGCTGAGAAGGTGCGCGCAGCACACGATCGGCTGACCGAATCGGTCCAGCGTGAACTCACCGCTGAGGTCAACATCGGCGGCCAACCACAGTCACCGTCCGCCTCAGGAAGCGCGCGGCGAGGACTGCTGCGTGAATCGATACAGATCTCCGGGGCCGGATACGACGCGATAGCAACGCTGGCCGAACAACAGCAGATCCCGCTGCACATACTGGTGACGGCAGCAGTTGCCGCGGTCGATGCGAGCCGTCGACACAGCGCCGACGCCATGGTGGTGCACGCAGTTGACAATCGATTCGGCGAACCGGCCCTTGATGTGGCTACCTGCCTGGTCAATTCGGTCGCCCAGTCGGTGCGATTTCCGGCGTTCGCCTCAGTGCGAGACCTCGTCAGCGCCTTGGACCGCGGCTATGTGAAGGGAGTGCGTCGCCGCTGGTTTCGCGAAGAGCTCTATCGCCGGATATATCTGACGACCAACCGGGCGCCCCAGATGGAGGCGGTAGCCCTCAACTACCTACAGCAGCCCTGTGCACCCGAACTGCGTCCGTTCCTGAACGGCCTGCCGTCGACAACGGACATCGGGCCGATCGAGTGCCCCACCGTAGCCGTCGTGCACGACGACCTGGGCCGAACACTGAGCCTGTCAATCTGGGATGGCGGCCCCCCGCAAACCCGTGGCGAATCCACGGGAACCGCAGAGCTGATCGCCGAGGCACTGCGACGGTTCCCGACAGGCTGGGATCGACCGGTCGCGATGAGCGTCGGCGCCTGGCTCGAGGTCTGTTCCGACGGCAGCTGCCTGCCTTCCGGGAGCGCAGCCGGGCCTAACGCCGAGACCCCATCGGCTTGGTTTCTGGACACGGCCGCCGACGTCGGCAGTTTGCGCCAACGCCGCCGTTACGTCGACGCATGGATCAGCTGGTTGGTCACCAACGGCGTCGAGCCGGGTGAGGTGCTGGTTCTCGCCGACGACCACACCGACAAGACCCTGGACCTCTTGTTCGCCTGTCACTTGGCCGGCTGTGGGTACAGCGTTTGCGACATCGCAGACGATCTCACCGAGCGCGCCAACGCGATCGCAACGCAAGGCGAAGTCTCGTCGCGGGTCATCGACGTGGCCACGGCCGCGCCTGCGCCAGATCCGGCGATAGTCGACGACCGCCTCCGTCGGGTCCGCAACGACGCCATGTTGGCGAACAGGATCGCGTACGTCATGCCTACCTCGGGCTCCACTGGGGTTCCCAAGTTGGTCCCGATATCCCATGGGGCGCTTGCGCTCTTCTGCCAAGGACATCGCGGCGCCTACGGCTGGCAGTCGAGCGATACCGTCTTGCAGTGCGCGCCGTTGACGTCGGATATCAGTGTCGAGGAGATCTTCGGCGCCGCCCAGTGCGGCGCTGATCTGATTCGGTCATCAGCCGTACGAACCGGCAATCTGCTGCAGCTGGGCGACGACTTCGAGCGACACCGGCCCACCATCCTCGACCTGCCCACCGCGGTCTGGCATCTGTGCTGCGAGGAGCCGGAGATTCTCGAGATTCTGGCAGCATCCGGGTTGCGCCAGATTGTGATCGGCGGCGAAGCAGTTCGCCGGCGTTCACTCGAAAAGTGGCTTGCAGCCGTTGATGTTTCGCATACCGCGTTGATTTCCAGCTACGGCCCGACCGAGGCCACCGTGGTGGTGACCTACCTGCCGCTGAGTGGGCAGGGATCCGTCATCGGATCGGACATCCGGCCGCAGGTGGGTCGCCCGATAGTTTCGAAGACGGTTTTCGTCGCCTTCGGTGAGATCATCGTTGTCGGAGATATGGTTTCGACCGGCTATCTGGGCAGGTCCGGCGCCTTCGGCACCGTGGTCGACGCCGACGGCACCCGACGCCGCGCGTTCGCCACTGCCGACCGCGTCACCTGGGACCGTCAGGGATTTCTGGTGTTCGCTGGCCGCAGGGATGCCGTCGTGAAGCTCGCCGGACGGCGCGTCGACACCGCCGAGATCACCCGCCTTATCGCCGAGGACCCCGCGGTCTGCGATGTCGCCGTCGAGCCCGAGGAGACCCGGCTCGGAGTGTGGTTTCAGACTCTGCTCACCCGTGACGGAGCACAGGATATTGAGGCTCGGGAACGCATTCGAAGCATCCTGCTGGCCGCCCGAGTACCCGGATTCGTGGTGTCGGGGGTCGCCGAGATCCCACGCAAGCCCGGCGGCAAAGTCGACGTCGACCGACTGCCCAGGATCCGACTCGAAAGCACCGGAAACGCAGGAGGTCAAGCGGCCGGCCTGGCCGAACTTTGGAGTCGGTGCCTCGACCGCGAACTACAGCCTCATTCTTCGTTACTGGCTGAAGGCATCGGTTCCCTGGACTTGATCCGCATCCTGCCTGCCACCCGCCGCTACCTCGGGTGGCACCTGTCCCTGCTGGACGTGATCAGCGCCGACAACGCGAGCCGTCTGCTCGAGTACACCGACGGTATCGGGTTGGACGAGGCCACTGCCGCCGAGATCGACGACGATCTCACCCGCCTGACCGCGCCTCCGCCTGCTGTAATACCCGGCCCCCTGGCCAGCGAGACTGGTGCCGTTCTGGTGCTGGGCGCCTCCGGAATTCTCGGCACCGGATTCGCTAGCGCCATAGGCGAGCTGCGCGCCAATGGATTCGCCTCCGAGCTGATCCTGGCAACCACATCGAACCTGCCGGACGCCGACCCTTGGCGCTCACTGGCCGGCGTCGAGGGCGTTCGTATCAAACGCATCGCACCAGAAGGAATTTCCGATCTGATACGCACCACTTCAGCTGCGACCGTGGTGAATGCCATCGGTAACACCAACGTGGTGGTGCCATATCGCGAGTTGCGACCTGCCAATGTGGCGGCGGTAGCAGACATCGTTGCGGCCTGCGCGGCTCACGGCGCCGGGCTGGTGCATCTGTCGACCTCGGTGGTGAACGCGCAAATCGCTGCACCGCAGGTCGTCGATCCGCGCGCCGCCCCCTATCCCTACGCGGCGTCCAAGGCGCTGGCTGAGCTGATCGTCGCGCGCAGTGCGCCGAATCTGGACTTCACCCTGGTGCGGCTGCCGCGGGTGCTGGGAGAACCGCATCAACTGCGTACGTCCGCCGACATTCTGGTCGCATTGGCGGATGCATGTGCGGCGCTGGGTGCTCACCCGGCCGTGTCGTTGACCGAGGAAGTCACCGTTGGCCGCTCGGCAGCGGCTGCCCTCCTGGGCACGCTCTCGACTTCCCTGGGCCGCACCATCACCGTGCTGCGGGGCACGCCCGTCGAGTACTCGGAGTTTCTCGCCCGCTTCGGCGCCCGGGAGTGCGATGTCGACCAGTGGAAGCAGCTTCTCGACGACAGTGATTGGGCACGGTGCAATCCATGCCGGTGGGCGGTCATCGACGCCTGGCTCACCCTCGGGATGGGACTCGGCGAGCGTTCGTACGCGCAGTACCTGGCAGGCCACGCGACTGTCGACCTGACGGTAGACGGGGTCACCGAGTTGTTTGCCACGCCTGCGCCGCTGGCCGAACTTGTGGCTCACGGCCGTTCATCGGAACCGGACAGCGCCGCCCAGCGACTACTTACAGAGGGATTGAAGGAGGAGAGGCCTTGACCGACATTCGACGGATCCAACTCGATGTGACGGGCATGACCTGCCGGATGTGCTCGGCGCACATCGAGCTAAAGCTGAACACGATCAACGGCGTGCGGGCCTCGGTGGACTTCCCGACCGCGACCGCCACGATCGACGCGGATTCCACCGTCGATGTCGCTGAACTGTGCGGGGCCATTGCAGACGCGGGTTACCAGGGTGAGCTGCGGTGGGAGCGGCCGCGCACCGCTGAGGACTTAGCGATCTCCGGCGGTCCCATCAAGCGAATCGCGCGCCTGACCCGGCTCTTCTCCAGGGGCCGGCGCATGCGAAACGCCGGTATTCGAACGCCGCACGCCGCAACACCGATTCGCTGATCAGCGGGGCCTCTGACAGAGCCGGCAGAAGGCGGCCGGCCAAGCGCAAGAACCGCGCCGCTCACATCGATCCGGTCCCGGTGGCCGACCAAGCCGGCGAGCTGAGACAACGACCAGCGTGAGGCGTACGGTTGATTCCAGCGGTGAAGCTCCACCTCATCCGATCGAAGCCACATTCTTTGCGGATCCGCAGGGCGGGCACTCCAGCCTCCCAATCGCAACGAGGTGCCACTGCACCACCGCGACCAGCGGGATCATCGCCGACCTGAAGGTGCGAGGCGAAGGCAACCCTCCGCGGTATCTGGGCCTGAATCAACGAGATTCGCCCAGCGGAACCGATGCTCTCGCCGAAAGCCATTGCTGCACCACTGATGGTGCTCACTTTCTGTCTGGAGCTGTGCCTTGATGTTGATCCCCATGTCCCCGACCGATTCGATGTTCTTGCTGGCCGAATCGGACAATCGCCAGATGCAGGTGGGTGGGCTTGCCATGTTCACCCCGCCCGAAGGTGCCTGTGCCTTGGATGTCCGTCAGATGTTCGCGGCAGCCGTCGCTCGCAACGAAGTCGCCGGCATGTGGCGCAAACGGGCTCGCCGCTCAGTGCTGTCGCTGGGACAGTGGGGCTGGGACAGTGGCACCGACGTCGACCTCCACCATCATGTGCAGTATTCGGCGCTGCCGCGGCCCGCCGGACTGCGGGAGTTGTGGACGCTGGTGTCGTGGCTGCACGCGATCCCGCTGGACCGGGATCGGCCGCTGTGGGAGATGCACCTGATCGAAGGCCTCGCCGACGGCCGCTATGCCGTGTACATCAAGGTCCACCATGCGCTCACCGACGGAGTTTCCGCGATGGGGATGCTGCGTGCGGCGTTGAGTCCTGACCCGTCTCGCCGCGGTCAGCCTGCGTTGTGGGAGCCGGCCGACACGCGCTCCGCGTCTGCACCGGACTCGACGTCGAGCGGTTCGCTGGCGGGGCGGGCGACGGCGGCGATCTGGGACGGAGCACGCGATGCCGCGGGGTTGCTGCCGGCACTCGCAGGCACGCTGGTGCAGGCCCTGCGCCAGCGCGGCGGCGCGCTGTCGCTGGTCGCACCGCACACCATGTTCAATGTGGCGATTGACAGTGCCCGGTCCTTCACCGGGGGCTCGTGGCAGCTGGAACGATTGCAGTTGGTCGCCAAACACAGCGATGCAACGGTCAACGATGTGGTGCTGGCCATGTGCGCCGGCGCCCTGCGCAACTACCTGACCACTAGGAAAGCGCTGCCGTTGGCGTCGCTGGTGGCGATGATCCCGGTCTCACTGCGGCTGCCCGGGCCTGCGGCCGGCCGGGACGACACCGGCAACAGAATCGGGTCTCTGATGTGCGGCCTGGCCACCGACCTGGCCGATTCCGGCGAGCGACTGCTGTCGGTGCGGAACAGCATGCACGAGGGCAAGACCGCGCTGGGTGCGCACAGTCAGCTGCAGGTCCTCGCGATGAGTGCGCTGGGTGCCACACCACTGGCGTTGGGCATGCTCTTCGGTCAGCACAGGCTGCTGCGGCCCCCGAATGTGATGATCTCGAACGTGACCGGATCTAAGGTGCCCTTGTACTGGAACGGCGCCCGACTCGACGAGCTCTATCCCCTGTCGATCCCAGTCGACGGGCAGGCACTCAACATCACCTGCACGAGCACCGACGATACGATTGCGTTCGGGCTTACCGGCTGCCGCGAAGCCGTTCCCGGAATGAGTGAGCTGACCAGACTTCTCGGCGAAGAACTCCGCTTGCTCGAGCACGCCGCAGGGCTGAGCACGCCGATCGGGCGCCCCTAAGCCAAGGAGCGGGTAGGGTATGGCATATCGGCGGTATTCCGCATCTGACCGTTCTGGGTTGTATCGCCGCCGATCTGAAGGTAGCCGGCCGGTTCGCGGCCCAGTCAGGAGCGTCGTTATGACGCAGCAATATTTCCACTCAGCAACGGGCCGACACCCGACACCGCCGCAACGCAGGCCACGGTTGCGCCTGAAGCCAAAGGCGCCGCAGACCGGACAGGTCGACGGGGCATGGTGGCCATGGAGTGGCACTCTCACCACCGAGCTCCCTGACCTGCTCTCGGTGTTATCGACTCGAATCGGGAGCATTCAACGAGTGCGATACAACCTCGACGAGTGGGCGCCGGCACCTGCCAAACTCCGCACCGACGGACGAACGGTGCAACTCCATGGCTACGAACGGCAGCCGGTCAACACGCTGGAGGTTCTCGGTGCCGACCGGAACCGGATCCTCTTGCTCGTGGTTCCCCCTCGGACCAAGCCCGACCAGGCGCACGAGACGATGATGAACGCGGCGGCACCCAACAACGACTCAAGCGTCGACGCACTTCTGGTGATCAGTGACCGTGAAAGGGCAACGCGCACCACACGAGCCCACGCGGAAGACCAATGGGTTGCCGGACGCGGCGTCCCCGGTTAGCCGGCCCGTCCTCAGTTGATTCGCTTGGGCCGACAGCTGACCCGGAGCCGGTTCTGCCGTATCAGCGCACGGTTTACGCCATTGTTCCCGACGCCGACGGCGAAATCGACATGAGTTTGGCTCTCAGTGCCACCGTGGCGACGCCGGCAGTCTCGTCAGCTGCTGAATATCTTTCGAGACAAAGCACTTTCGTTCACAAGACAATCAACAAACAAGGAAAACAAACGTGAAAACCCAAACAAGACCCGAAGAGGCGACGGCGTTGCCGGCCACGGCGATCAGAGACGATGGCAGCAATAACGGTGCTATCTGGCTGTGGCGCATTGTCGATGAGTTCACTGCCGAGCTCTCCGTCGCTGATTGCCACACCATCTACACCGCCATCTCCAGCGGCCTGGCTGACGGCTGGCTGCCCACCAGCACCGAGATTGCCAACCTGGTGGACTTTGCCCGACAGCAGGCGGTCGCAGCGGAGCACGATTCCTTCGCCAGAAGGCCCCGCCCTTCTAGCGGGACTCAGCCCTGATAGACCCGCGGGTCCAGGGTGCCGATGTAGGGCAGGTCGCGGTAGCGCTCGGCGTAGTCGAGGCCGTAGCCGACAACGAAGTCGTTCGGGATGTCGAAGCCCACGTAGGTGATGTCGACGCCGGCACCCAACGCATCGGGTTTGCGCAGCAGGGTGCACACCCGAAGGGACCGGGGCCGGCGGGTGGCCAGATTGCGCAGCAGCCACGACAGGGTCAGGCCGGAGTCCACGACGTCCTCGACGATCAACACGTCGCGGTCGCTGATGTCGCGGTCGAGGTCCTTGAGGATGCGCACCACCCCCGACGACGACGTCGACGAGCCGTAGGAGCTGACCGCCATGAACTCGAACTGCGTGGGCAGCGGAATCGCACGGGCGAGATCGGTGACGAACAGCACCGCGCCCTTGAGCACGGTGATCAGCAGCAGGTCGCCGCTCTCGGCGCTGCTTTCGGCGTAGTCGGCGGCGATCTGCGCAGCGAGTTCGGCAGTGCGGGTCCGGATCTGTTCCTCGGTCAGCAACACCGATTTGATGTCACCCGCGTACAACTCGGGTTTGTCCCCCGGCAAGATCGCAGCCACCAGCACAGGGTGCCATGGCGGGAGTTCGACAACCAACTGCAGCGGAGGAAATTCCCGGCCCGCGGCTCAGACCGGCTCGCTGCGCAGCCGCAGCAGCCCGTCGCCGCGAACCGCGAACAGCCGCTGTCCCCGCAGGTCCGATCCGATCGCCACTCCCCCCTGGCCGCGCCAGGCCGTCACCAGCCGGTCCACCGCGCGGATCTGCAGATCGGTCAGGCCGCGTCCGCCTCCGTCGATCAGCCAGCGCCGGATCACCGCCAGCCGCACCGGGCCCGCCAAGGTCGCCAGCGCGGCAGCGTCCAACGCGGCGCCCGTGGTGGCGCCGGACAGCGCCTGCTCGGCCAAGCCATCAATGAGCTCGGTGTTCTCTCGCAGCGCGATAGCGGTGCGGGCCAGCGCTTCGGCCACCCCGCCGCCCAGCACATCTTCCAACAGCGGCAGCACTTCGGCCCGCAGCCGCACCCGGGTGAAGCGACCGTCGCTGTTGTGCGGGTCGAGCCACGGCGTCAGCCCCAGTTGGGTGCAGGCTTGTGCGGTCTGGGCGCGCCGCACCCCCAGCAGCGGCCGGCACCACGGCGGGTCGTATGGCCGCATCCCGGCCATCGACCGGGCGCCCGAACCGCGGCCCAGCCCAAGTAGCACTGTCTCGGCCTGATCGTCGAGGGTGTGTCCGAGCAGTACGGGATCCCGGCCGCGGGCTTCGGCCAGCGCGGCGTAACGGGCCGTCCGCGCCGCCGCCTCCGGACCTCCCGCGACCCCCACGGTCACCGGAATGACCTGCGCATCAACGCATCCCAGATCGAGCGCCTGACGGCACGCAGTCTTGGCCACCTGGGCCGAACCGGCTTGCAGGCCATGGTCGACGATCATCGCGGTGGTGGGCCGCATCGCGGCGGCGACGGCGGTCAGCGCCAACGAATCCGGTCCACCGGACAACGCGACCGCCCAGCGGTCCCCCTGCGGCAGAAACTGCTCGGCGAACGCCCCCAGCGCGGCGCGCAGCGCGGCTACAGCACCCGGTCGATCCACCGCTGGGGCTCTTCGATCTCGGCGGGCAGCGGCAGAGTCTGCGGACCCGACCACACCGCGTTGAACCGGTCCATGCCGACGCGACCGACCACGGCGTCGACGAAGGCCTTGCCGCGGGTGTACTGGCTCATCTTGGCGTCGAGGCCAAGCAGCGCCCGCAGCAGCCGCTGCAACGGCGGCTGGCTGCGCTGACGGCGTTCCTCGAAGCGGTTCCGAATGGTCGCCACCGATGGCACCGCCAGCGGCCCGACCGCGTCCATCACGTGGTCGGCGTGGCCTTCGAGCAGCGTGCCCAGCATCAGCAACTGGTCCAGCGCGGTGCGCTGCTCCTCGGACTGCACCGCCCGCACCAGGCCCAGGATCCCCGACGGTCCCGGCGACTCGTCGTCGTTCTGGCGGCCCCGCAGATAGTCGGCCAAACGGCCCACCACCTGGGTGAGGTCCGGGTTGCTGTCGCCGGTCAGTACCGCCAGCGCATCCGACATGTAGCCGGCCAGCCACGGGTTGACACTGAACTGCACGCGGTGCGTCACCTCGTGCAGGCAGACCCACAGCCGGAAGTCGGCCGGCGTCACCTGCAGCTGGCGCTCGATGGCCACCACGTTGGGATAGACCAGCAGTAGCGCCCCACCACCCGCACAGAACGGGTCGTATTGCCCGAGGATGCCCGACGACACGAAGGCCAACACCGCGCCGGTCTGCGCCCCGGTCAGCCGGCTGGTGAGGAAACCGGCGGGCCGCTCCGAGGCGCCCATCATCACCCGCATCGATTCGGCGGCCGCGGCGATCCACTGCCGTCGGTCGACCACGCGAGCGTCGGGGACCGGGCCGTCCTCGCCGAGACCGGTGACCTCTCGGACCAGCGGTTCGGCCGCGCGGGCACTGGCGTGCAGTTCCTCGACGACCTGGCAGCGTGTGTAGTCGGTCATCGGCGGCGCGGGGCGTGCCAGCCAGCCACCGACCGTCGCGGCGAAGTCGAAGTCCACCGCGCTCCCCACGTCGGACCCGCTCATCCACACCCGCAGGTTCGCAGCACCGCCGCCAGCGCGTCGATCGCCGTCCGTCCGGTGGGTCCGGCGTCGTTGGAGATGAACGCAAACGTCAGCACCCGCTGGTCGCGGTCGGTGACGATTCCGGCCAGCGCATTGGTGCGGGTCAGCGAGCCGGTCTTGGCCCGCAGCCAGCCGGCCGCACCGCGCCCCGTCTTGGGGTTGAGAAACCGCTCGGACAGGGTGCCGCTGCCGCCGGCGACCGGCAGCATGTCCAGCAGCGGACGCAACTCGGGCAGGTCCGGCCCGGCGGCCGCCTGCACCACCGCATCGAGGGTCCGCGCCGACAACCGGTCATCGACCGACAACCCGCTGGAGTCCTGCAGGTTGGCTCCACTGACGGCGATGTGGGCGGTGGCCAGCCGGTTGATCACCGCGTCAACCGCTCCGGCAAACGAGCGCGGCCGGCCCATCGCCGCTGCCACCTCGCGGCCGATGGATTCGGCCATCACGTTGTCCGAGGCGTTCATCATCTCGCCGAGCCGGACCACCAGCGGTGCCGATCGGACCGCGCCCAACTCGCGGCCGGTCACCGACGACGACGCGATGCTCACATTGTCGGGGTCGACACCCAACTGCGCGGCCAGCGCCTTTCCGGCGTCCAGCGCAGGTGTAGTCGATCGCCGGGACTCAACGGTGGTCGGCTGCACGCGGCCACCGTCGACCATCACCGCCTCGATCGGGGCGATGTCACCGCCCTCGATGTCGTCCGCGTCCCAGCCCTGGGCCATGGTCGGGCCGGTGAACGCCGACGTGTCGACCTGCACCTCGGTGACGCTCACCCCGCTGCGGCGCACCTGATCGGCCAGATCGCTGATGCGCGCGGCTTCGCGATACCAGGTGTCCTGGCCGACCTCGGCCGTCGACAACGTGGGATCGCCGCCCCCCACCAGCACCACCACTCCGGGCTGATCGCTTGCGGTCACCCGGGTGGTGACCCGGGCATCCCGATCCAGCGCCAGCAAGGCGGCCGCTGCGGTGAGCACCTTGTTGGTGGACGCCGGCTGCATCGGCAGGTCTTCCTGCTGGGTCCACAGCGCCTTGCCGGTCAACGCGTCGGTGATGCGGCCGGTAAGCCGGCCCAGATTCGGGTCGGCCAGCGCCTGGGCCATGGCTGCGGCCAGTGCACTACCGACCGGCACCGGGGCGTCGTCGGAGACCGGCACCACCCCGGGCTTGGCGGACGCCACCGGTGCCGGCGACACCACACGCGCACCTGCGCCGGATTCGTCCGGGAGCACAACGACCGCCACGACCACCACGGCGGCGGCCAGCGCCAGCACCGCGGCCGCGATACCCAGATGGGCGCTGCTGTGTCGCCACCGAGTGGGTTGCATGTCTCTCCTCCCCTGTCAGGCGCAATTGTGCCGGACGGGCGGAGTCCGGGCGTGAATCCGGGCCGCTCTAGACTGACCCGGTGCAATTCGACGTGACCATCGAAATCCCCAAGGGCCAGCGCAACAAGTACGAGGTCGACCACGCCACCGGGCGGGTCAAGCTCGACCGCTACCTGTACACGCCGATGGGCTACCCCACCGACTACGGCTTCATCGAGGACACCCTCGGCGAGGACGGCGACCCGCTGGACGCGATGGTGCTGCTGCCCCAGTCGGTGTTCCCCGGTGTGCTGGTCGAGGCACGCCCGGTAGGGATGTTCCAGATGACCGACGAAGCCGGCGGCGACGCCAAGGTGCTGTGCGTGCCGGCCGGTGACCACCGGTGGGACCACATCCAGGACCTCAGCGACGTACCGGCCTACGAGCTGGACGCGATCAAGCACTTCTTCGTGCACTACAAGGACCTGGAGCCGGGCAAGTTCGTCAAGGCCGCCGACTGGGTTGACCGTGCCGAAGCCGAGGCCGAGATCACCCGGTCGATCGAGCGGTTCAAGACCTCCGGTCACTGATCCGGCGGTTTAGCGAGGCTCGACGAAGGAGAGCCGAAGCTGGGACCGCCGCGTCAATCCGGCGGTTTAGCGAGGCTCGACGAAGGAGAGCCGAAGCTGGGACCGCCGCGTCAATCCGGCGGCTGGGTCAGCATCCCCAGCAGCAGCGCGAGCTGAGCGTCGAACACCGCCCGCGGTGCCGACAGGGTGTCCTCGCCGTACCCGCCGAACACCTCCAGGCTGACCGCGCCCACCAGGGCGGCCCACAGCAGGAAGCATTTGACGACGACGGCATCGTCGCCGGGGAAGCCGAACTCTTGGCGGAGTCTCTGGAAGTCTGACGATAACGGTTGCGCTGCATCGTTTTTCCCGGACGTGATCTCGCCGGCCGCGATGCCCGCAGCGATCGCTTCGAAGAACGCGCCGACGACCCGGGTGCCCGGCGCAACGGTCTGCTCGGCCGGCGCGTGATAGCCGGGCACCGGGCTGCCGTACAGCAGCGCCCACCCGGCCGGATGAGCTAGCGCCCAGTCCCGCACCGCGTGGGCGATGGTGACGATGTCCTCGCGCCACGAAGCCGATGCGCGGGTGCGGCCCACGGAATCGGCCAGATCGTTGTAGGCGTCGACCAGCAGCAGGGTGATCAACTCGTCACGGCTGCCCACGTACCGGTAGATCGCCGAAGACACCATGCCCACCTCGCGGGCGACTGCTCGCAGCGACAGCCCCGCCGCCCCGTGGGTGCGCAGATGACGCCGTCCGACCTCGATGACCTGCGCCTCGATGCGTTCCCGCGACTCCTGCCGTTTTCCCACGGCACTAGTGTGACAGATATGAGAGCAGTGCTCTTGATTTGCCCCCTACGATGTGCCACGATCAGAAAAACGAGAGCGCCGCTCTCGATATCGCGAGCAAGGGGAACACCCATGACCGCCGGATACGACCGACCCAATGCAGCCGCCCGCATCGCCAGTACGGTGATCCGCAAGCTGGCCGAAACAGGGATCAGCATCGCTGGCACCCGCGCCCTGTCCGTGCGCGGCCGCAAGAGCGGCAAGCGTCGTGGTGTCGTGGTCAATCTGCTGACCGTCGACGGAGTGGACTACCTGGTGTCGCCGCGCGGCAACACTGAGTGGGTTCGCAATGTGCGAGCCGCCGGCGAAATCCAGATCGGGCCGCGGCGGCGTCCGACGCCGGCCCAGGTCACCGAAGTGGCCGACGACGACAAGCCGGAGGTGCTGCGCCGCTATCTGAAGCGGTGGTATTGGCAGGTCAAAGGCTACGTGGCGGAGCTGACACCGGATTCCAGCGACGACGAACTGCGGATCGCGGCGCCGTCGATTCCGGTCTTCTCACTCCACTGAGGTAGCTCCGCGGGTCCGGTACAAACTGGCCCCCGTCGTCAGCAGCAACACCGCCACGACGACCCCCAGACTGACCGGGGTCGGGATCTCCGGGACATTGAGCGGACGGCCGGAATTGATGAACCACACCTCGTTGGTGCGCAGGGCGTGCAACACCATGCGCACCCCGATGAAGCCCAGGATCAGCGCCAGTCCCTGCGACAGGTACACCAGCCGGCTCAGCAGCTTGCCGAGCAGGAAGAACAGCTGCCGCAGTCCCATCAGGGCAAACACGTTGGCGGTGAACACCAGGTACGGCTGGCGAGTCAGCCCGTAAATGGCCGGAATGGAGTCCATCGCGAACACCAGATCGGTGGTACCCAGCGCGAGTGCGACCAGAAACATTGGGGTGATGGCCCACGCTCCGGCGTTGTCCCGGACGAAGAACCGCACGCCGGCCCAGCGATCGGTGGCGTTGAAATGGGTGCGCGCAAACCGCACCACGGCGTTGTTGCCGCCCTCGCCCTCCCCGTCGCCGGTGGGGTCGGAATGACGCAGCAGTTTGATGGCGGTGTAGGCCATGAATGCGCCGAAGACATAGAACGTCCACGACAACCGCTGCACGGCGACCCCGCCCAGCGCGATGAATACCGCCCGGAACGACAGCGCCAGGATGATGCCGACGAACAGCGCCTCCTGGCGATACTTCTTGGGCACGTTGAAGCTGTTCATGATGATCACGAACACGAACAGGTTGTCCACCGACAAGCTGTACTCGGTCAGCCAGCCCGCGTAGAACTGCATGCCGTACTTCGCGCCGTGAAAATGCCACACCCAGATGCCGAAAGCCACCGCCAGCCCGATGTAGCACGACAGCCGGATCGCGACTTCGCGTATCGACGGCTCGTGTACGCGGCGGGCCACCAGGAACAGATCGAAACCGAGCACCGCTCCCACGCCCGCGAATGTCACCAGCCATTCCAACAGCGACGGGTCCAACGGGGTCCTCCGGTGGTCGAGTCAGTTCAGCGGGCTGACCGACCGTACCCCGCGACCCGCTTATTATTTGCGCCGTGGTGACCGATGTCGGTGGTACCGGATCCTCCGGGTTCCCCCGTGGGCTGGCGACCGGTCCCGTCGCCCGAGCCAGCATGGCCCGGGTCGGCACCGCAACCCTGCTCAGCGCCCTGTGCGGCTACGCCGTGCTGTATCTGGCAGCGCGCGACCTCGACCCGGCGGGCTTCTCGGTGTTCGGCGTGTTCTGGGGCGCGTTCGGGCTAGTCAACGGCGCCGCCAACGGTCTGTTGCAGGAGACCACCCGGGAAGTCCGGTTCGCCCGGGACGCGGGGACACACCCCGCATCCACCCCGCACACCCGCCCCCTGCGGGTGGCCGGTCTGACTGGGCTGGCGGCGGCCGGGGTGGTGGCCGCCAGTTCCCCACTGTGGAGCGGCCACGTGTTCGTCGAGGCGCGCTGGCTGTCGGTGGTGTTGCTCTGCTTCGGGCTGGCCAACTTCGCGATCCACGCCACCCTGCTCGGCATGCTGGCCGGCGCCAACCGCTGGACACAGTACGGCGCGCTGATGGTGACCGATGCGAGCGTCCGGGTGGCGGTGGCCACCGCGACGTTCGTCGTCGGCTGGGGCCTGGTCGGGTTCCTGTGGGCCACCGTGGCCGGCGCACTGGCCTGGCTGCTACTGCTGGCCGCCTCACCCGCAACCCGCTCCGCAGCGCGACTACTGACTCCGGTGAGCACAGCGGGATTCCTGCGCGGTGCCGCGCATTCGATCACCGCAGCCGGGGCCAGCGCGATCCTGGTGATGGGCTTTCCGGTGCTGCTGCAGGCTACCTACGGCGAATTGGGTGCTGCGGGCGGTGTGGTGATCCTGGCGGTCACGGTGACCCGGGCTCCGCTGCTGGTGCCGCTGACCGCCATGCAGGGCAACCTGATCGCGCACTTCGTCGACCAGCGGGGCCGCCGGCTGCCGGCACTGCGCACACCGGCGGCGGCCGTTGCCGCACTGGGCGCGGTGGGCGCGGTGGCCGCGGGCCTGCTCGGTCCCTGGCTGCTGCGCACAGTGTTCGGCGCGGATTACCGTGCGGACGGGCTGCTGCTGGCGGGACTGACGACGGCAGCCACCGCGATCGCGCTGCTGACCCTGACCGGGGCGGCGACGGTGGCCGCCGCACTGCATCGCGCCTACGCGCTGGGCTGGGTGGGCGCCACAGTGGCCTCGACCTTGCTCCTGCTGCTGCCGCTGGACCTGCCGACCAGAACCGTGGTGGCCCTGTTGTGCGGTCCCCTGGTGGGAATCACCGTGCATCTGGCCGCGTTGCGCACCGATTCGTAAGTCGGGCAGGCGTGTATTTTCTAAACCATCGATACCCGCTACCCCGATGTCTGGATCATCGTCCCGGCGTTCAACGAAGCGACCGTCATCGGTGACGTGATCGCCGGGATCCGTGCGAATTTCGACTACGTGGTCTGCGTCGACGACGGAAGCGCTGACGACACCGCCGTCACGGCGCGTCGCGCGGGCGCCTACGTGGTGCGCCATCCGGTCAACCTCGGTCAGGGCGCGGCCATCCAGACCGGGGTCGAGTTCGCCCGCCGGCAACCCGGCGCCCGACTGTTCGCCACCTTCGACGCCGACGGTCAGCACCGGGTGGCCGACCTGGTACGCATGATCGACCACCTCGACACCGCCGACCTCGACATCGTGATCGGCACCCGGTTCGCCGCACCCGACGCAGCCGCGACGGTACCGCCGCTCAAACGAGCGGTGCTGCGGGCCGCGGTGTTGCTCAACCCGCGGATTCGCCGACTGGGGCTCTCCGACGCCCACAACGGGCTGCGGGTGTTCAACCGGCGCGTGGCCGATGGTCTCGACCTCACCATGAACGGGATGAGCCACGCCGGGGAGTTCATCGCCCTGATTGCCGAGAACCGTTGGCGGGTGGGCGAAGTGCCGGTCGAGGTGCTCTACACCGACTACTCGAAGTCGAAGGGGCAGCCACTACTCAACGGCGTCAACATCCTGTTCGACGGGCTGCTGCGCAAGAGGATGTCGCGATGAACAGGATCTTCCGATGAACAGGATCTTTTGATGAATTGGATCAAGGTCCTGCTGATCGCGGCGGTGCTGATGCTGCTGGTTTACCTGCTGCTGTCGCGCCGGTCCGCTCAGTCGCGAGCCTGGGTGAAAGTCGGCTACCTGGTGTTCGTGGTGGCCGGCATCTATGCGGTGCTGCGTCCCGACGACACCACCGTGTTAGCCAACTGGCTCGGGGTGCGCCGCGGCACCGATCTGATGCTCTACGTGCTGATCATGGTGTTCGCGTTCACCACGCTGAGCACTTATATGCGATTCCGCGATCTGGAGCTGCGCTATGCCCGGCTGGCCAGGGTCATAGCGCTTACCCAAGCCCAGCCGCCCGGGCTGCCCGAACCGCCTGAAACACAGTAATTCGGCAACAATTGTCTCAGCGGTAACAGCGGGTTTGCCGCACGGCCGATTCCAGCCCGCACCGTTGCAGGTATGAGGACGACCGAAGTCCTGGCAGAACCCCTGGCCGACGCGACAGCGGCACTCCTGACCGTGCCGGCGGTCGAGCTCTACGCAGTGCTCTGGCGCGCCGGTCTGCTGCAGGTGCGACCTCCCGCGGCCAAGCGACCACAGCCGCAGGTGAGAGTGCGACAGCCGGCGTAACGGGACAGGCTCAGCGCACCAGTTCCAGCTTCGCGGACGACTTCTTCGCGGCGGACTTTCTGGCCGGCTTTCCGGCCGGGGCCTTCTCCACCGGCGTTTCCTTGGCCACCGGTGCTTTCTTCGCCGGGGCCTTCTTGGCCGGAGCCTTTTTCACCGGGGCTTTCTTGGCCGGAGCCTTTTTCGCCGGGGCCTTCTTCGCTGGAGCCTTCTTCGTCGGAACCGCCGACGCCGCCTTGATGGGGGCCTCGGTCTCCCTGGCGGGAGCGGCGATCTCCTTGGCGGGAGTCGAGAACCGGCTCGCCACGGCAACCGCGGCGGTGGCCGCCGCGGCCGTGCCGAGGCCCTGGGCCCAGCCGATCGGGCCGACCGGCGTGCAACCCAACAGCTGGCTGACCCCGGGCGTGGAGACGATCGCCGCGAACAGCGCGAACGATCCGGCCGCGGTGGCCAGCACCATCGGCGCCCGCGAGTCGACCACGGTCTGACCGAGCTCGGTGGTCACCAGCGAGATCAGCGCCACCGTCGAGGCGCGCTGCGGTGTACCGGTCACGGATGCCATCGCCCAGGCGGCGGTGCCTGCCGCGCCGGTCACCCCGCCCCGGAACGCCACTGCGCGCCATAGCTTCCGCTCTTCGAGTCCGGGCACCGCGTCACCGATTGGGCCGGCCGGCGTACTCACCGCCACAGCGGTGGCCGGCAGCGCGTCGGTCAGGGTGTTCATCAACAGCAGCTGGCGAGTGTTCAGCGGCGAATTGCCGGTGACCGCGGTACCGATCACCGAGAACATCACCTCCCCGGCATTGCCACCCAGCAGCCCGGAGATGGCAAGTTGCACACCCCGCCACAGGCGCCGGCCCTCGTCGATAGCGTCGACCAGCGCACCGATCTTCCCGTCGGTCAGCACCACGTCGGCGGTGGCGTGTGCCGAGTCGCTGCCGTGCGCAACGACACCCAGCCCCACCGTGGCGGCGCGGATCGCGGCGGCGTCGTTGGCGCCGTCGCCCACCATCGCCGACACTCGGCCGGCGCGCTCCAGGGTCTGCACGATCTGCACCTTGTTCTCCGGCGACATCCGGGCGAAGATCACCCGTTCGCAGACCACCTGCTCTTGTTCCTTGCGGTTCAAGGCATTCCACTCCGAGCCGGTGATGACCTCCTCGGGGCGGACCGTCACGCCCATCTCGGCGGCGATCGCGGTGGCCGTGATCGGGTGATCACCGGTGATCATCCGGATGTCGACGCCGCGGGCGGCCAGATCGGCCAGCAGTTGCGGAGCGTCGGCCCGGGGTGTGTCGGCCAAGCCGAGGAACCCGATCAGCGTCAGGCCGGAGGCGCTGACCTCCACGAGCCGGTCGGAATCGTCCTGCACGGCCCGCACCTGCGCGGCGGTCAGTTTGCCGTGCGCGACCGCGATCACCCGCAGCCCCTGGGCCGCCATCGCGGCCACCTGCTGCTCGGCCTTGGCGCCGGCGTTCTTGCAGGCCTCCAACACGACTTCCGGTGCCCCCTTGACCAGCAGCTCCGATCCCAGCACCGACGCCGAGAAGGCCCGGCCGGAGCGGAACGGCAGGTGCGCGTCCGGTTCGATCCACGGCCGGGCACCGGCTGCGGATGCCGCGCCCTCGACGATGGCCTGGTCGGTGGCGTGCGCATGCGCCGCACCGTCGGGAGCCGGAGCCGCCTGCGCGGCCGTGCCGAGGACGTCGTCGTCGGAATATCCCGCAAGCGGGCGCACCGTGGTGACCCGCAGCCGGTTCTCAGACAGCGTTCCGGTCTTATCGAAGCAGACCACGTCGACCCGGCCGAGCGCCTCCACCGACCGCGGAATCCGCACCAGCGCACCGGTTTTCGTCAACCGCTGCGACGACGCGTGCTGGGCCAAGGTAGCCATCAGCGGCATGCCCTCCGGGACGGCTGCGATCGCGACCGCGATCGCGTTGCCGAGCGCAACCCGCAGCCCGCCCTGACGCAGCAGACCGAGCGCACCGACCGCCACACCGCCGGCGGCACTGTACGGGAAAGTCCGGTACATCAACTGAGACAGATGGTGCTGCAACCCGACCTCGGGCAGCTCGCCAGAGGCCAGTTCGGAGGCCCGACGGGCCTGAGTGTCGGCGCCCACGGCGGTCACCATCGCCAGCGCCTTACCGGCGATCACCGTAGTGCCCGCGTAGAGCATGGAGCTGCGCTCGGCCAGTTCAGCGCCGGGCGTCGGGTCCAGCTGTTTGCCGACCGACAGCGATTCGCCGGTCAGCGAGGACTCGTCGACCTCGACGTCATACACCTCGATCGTCCGGGCGTCGGCGGGCACCACCTCGTTGCTGCGCACCTCGATCAGGTCACCGGGCAGCAGTTGTTCGGCGGGGATCTCGTGGTAGGCCGGCGTGCCATCGCCCCCCATCAACACGACCCGGGCCGGCGGAGCCTGCTGTGCCAGCAGGGTGTTCAGCCGGCTCTCTGCCCGCAACCGCTGGTAAGCGGCCAACATGGCGTTACCGGTGAGCACCGTGCCCACCATCACGGCGTCGATCGGCGAACCCAGCATGGCCGTCGCCGCCGAGCACAGCGCCAAGATCGGCGTCATCGGGTCGGACAACTCCTCACGCACGGCGTGGAAGTACGGCCAGAACATGCCCTGGGATTCCGCGTCGACCGGCGCGCGTTCGGCCAACGGCAGCATGGCCTCCGGCGTCAACAGCTCGCGCGCCTGCTCGACCGTCATGGCGTGCCATTCGTAGGCCGGTGCCGGCTTCGGTGCCTGCGCACGCAACACCCGGCGGGCCAGCAGATACCCCGACAGCATTCCGGCGCCCGCACCGACGGTCACCGGCCCCGGACCGCGGCTCTGCCCCGCCCCGACACCGGGGATCGTCGCCCGAACCCCGCGAACCAAAAGCAGCCCGGCGATCGACGACGCCCCGATCGAGATCGCAACCCCACGCTCGGTGGCCGTCCGGGCAGCCGGCAGCGCGCGCAGCACCTGCCATGCGCCGGCAAGGTCGGCCAGCAGCAGATCGGCATAAAAAGGTGGTGGGGTGTCGGCATGCTCGCTCGTCGGCATCACACCCAGCGCCAGATCCGCCGACGCCAGCGCCTGCGCTGCCGAGGTGGACAACACCGCGACGGTGCGGCCGGCCTGCTGCAGGTCGGCCACCGCCGCGGCCAGCGCGGCGTCGATATCCTCACCCGAGACCGGCCGGATGTCGTCGAAACCGGGGCGCAGCTCGCTGAGGATCTCGGTGTCCACCGTGACCAGCTCAGCGCCGGAGGCACGTGCTTCGAGGACCACCGCCGAGGCCAGCGCGTGATGCGCGGGCAGGATCAGCGCGTCCACCGGCTGCGTGCGGGTCGAGCCGCGGACTGTCATGCCCGGAACCCGGTGCCAGCCCGGACGCAATCCGGGCTTGTCGAGCAGGCTCTGCGCGCTGTTCCAGGCCTTCGGCAGCTCGTGCTCGCTGGCACCGCGGATCTGTACCACCCTGCGTTGTTCACCGGTCAGCGTCCGCGGGTCGATGACCACGGTGTCGATCTTGTCGAGGCGGCGCAGGCTGTCTGGCTGCAGCGGCAGCACTCCGTGCGCGTCGGCCAGGCCCTGTCCCAAAGTCGCGGCGAACGATTCGCAACTGGTGCGCACCGCTTTCGGCGAGGTCGCCAGGATCGCGCTCGACGTCACGTCCAGGTTGCGGGTCAGTGCGCCCACCGCCCCGGCCGCGACTACCTGCGCCACCGCGGTGCGCTTCAGGTAGCGCTCAGCCAGACCGTCCGGCCGCGGGACAGGCCGCGCAGTGGTGTGCACGTCCGGGTGGTCGGCGTACCGGGCCAGCTCCGGCTCGTAGCGATTCCAGGCCAGCGCCCCGGCGCGCGTCTCGGAGGCTTTGAGGCCCTCCACCATCAGATCCACCGCCAGGATCGCCGGGGACAGGGTGATGACGTGCGACCCGAGCGAGACCAGGGAAAGCACCCGGTCGGTCTTGGCCGGACCGATCCGGCTCGCCAGCGCGTTGCGGACCAGCGGCTGGTAGCGGGCCACCGACGCCGCGGCGTCGAAGATCTTGGGCGCCGCCGGCCAGCGCATCGCGCTGCCCACGGTCGCGATCGCCAGCCCTACCGCGTTGGCCCCCACCATCGCGCCCTTGGTGGCCAGCAGCAGTCCATCGCCCGGCAATGCCGCGGTGTCGGTCGGGGAAAGTTCGATGCTTTTCTCGGCCGCTTCCACCGCGGCGCACAGGTCCGCCAGCGCAACGTGGTCACCGATCTCGACGACTACCCGGGACAGCGGGCGGTTCAGCCGCACCGAGGTGACGCCGGGCTCGGCCCGCAGGGCTGCCAGAACCTCGGCACCGATGTCCACGCCGTCGGAGTCGTCGAGCCCGTGCACTTCGATCCAGGCCCGCCCGGCGCCGCGCCAGCTTCGTCGGCTGGTCAGATCGGAACGCTCACCGGCCAGGATCTTGGCGCCTTCGCGCAGTGGGATGGCGGCGAGGTCAACGCTGGCCCCCAAAACGGAGGATGCGGCGGCGCCGATGGCGTCCAGACCAAAACGGCCGATTGCGAAAACATCCATGGCTGGCCTCCAGCGTCATAGCAGCGCTGGAGGTCTCTTCCGCCGGTTGTCCGGCCCACAGCCCCGGTCACCCGATGACAGGCGACGTGATGACGACACTGCGAATTGGGGAATACTCCCCTCCGACCGGCCAGTATGCCACAAAGGTTCAGATGGACTTCATCTGCCGGAAGTACTCCACGGTGCGTGTCACGCCATCGGCGAGCGCGACCTGAGGGCGCCAGCCCAGCACCTCCGCGGCCCGCGAGATGTCCAAACAGGACCGCTTCAGGTCACCGAGGCGCGGCGGGTGGAACTCCGGGTCGTCGGGTCCACCGACGGCCGCGGCCACCGCGGAATGCAGCTGCCGGTCGGAGGTTTCCACCCCGGTGCCGACGTTGAACCGCTGCCGGTCACCGGCCTCGCCCGACGCCCGCACGAAAGCGTCCACCACGTCATCGACGAACACGTAGTCGCGGGTGTTCGATCCGTCCCCGAACACCTTGGTGGGCCTGCCCTCCAGCAGCGCCTGGGCGAAGATCGCCACCACCCCGGCCTCGCCGTGCGGGTCCTGGCGGGGGCCATAGACATTCGCCGGTGCGATGTGGGAGCACTGCAGCCCGTAGAGGTGGCCAAAGGTGTTGAGGTAGATCTCACCGGCGACCTTGCCGGCGGCGTAGGGCGAAGCGGGGTCGGTCGGGACGTCTTCCCCGGTCGGGTAGCACGGTGGGGTGCCGTAGATCGAGCCGCCCGACGAGGTGTGCACGACCTTGCGCACGCCCGCCGTCCGCGCGGCTTCGGCGAGCCGGATCGTCCCGATGACGTTGACCGAGCCGTCGAAGACCGGGTCGGCCACCGAATGACGCACGTCGATCTGGGCGGCCAGGTGAAAGACCACCTCGGGCTGGTGCTGCGCCAGGATCGCGTTCAGGTCCGCGGAGACGATGTCGGCCTCGACGAAGCTGAAGTCGGCGTCCTCGGCCAGGTGCTCGATGTTGCCGGCACGCCCGGTGGCGAAATTGTCCAGCCCGACTACCTGGTGCCCGTCCGCCCGCAGGCGGTCGACCAACGTCGATCCGATGAACCCGGCTGCTCCGGTGACCAGTGCTCGCACCGGCCCACCATACCGACAGGTAAGAAAGACTGATGCGCACGCGTTTCACTGCCCTGCCTTGGGTCTGCTGGGCGGCGGTGGGATTGGTCGCCGCCCAGCTGGTGGTTCGGGCGGTCGTGGCTTTCGGGGGTTACTTCTACTGGGACGACCTGATCCTGGTCGGCCGGGCCGGAACCCACCCGCTGTTGTCGCCGGCGTACCTGTTCGACGACCACGACGGTCATGTGATGCCGGGCGCGTTCCTGGTGGCCGGGGCACTGGCCAAGCTGTGGCCGCTGCAGTGGGCCGCGCCGGCGATCAGCCTGGTGGTGCTGCAGCTGCTGTCGTCGTGCGCGTTGCTGCGCGTGCTGTGGGTGATTCTGGGCTGGCGGCCGGTGCTGCTGATACCGCTGACCTTCGCGTTGTGGACTCCGCTGGGCCTGCCGGCCTTCGCCTGGTGGGCGGCGGCGCTGAACTATCTACCGCTGTGCGCCGCACTGTCCTGGGTGTGCGCGGACGCGATCCTGTTGGCGCGCACCGGGAATCGGCGCTACGCGTGCACCGCCACCCTGGCCTACCTGGGCGGGTTGGTGTTCTTCGAGAAGTCCGCGGTGATCCCGTTCGTAGCCTTCGCGGTGACGGCACTGCTGGGCTATGTGTCCGGTAAGCCGCTGGCCGGCGCGATTGTCGGGGCGTGGCGGGCCGGGTCCCGCATGTGGACGGCGATGCTGGCGGTGACCGCGGGGTGGATCGGGGTCTACCTGGTAGTGGTGAATCAGAAGCGGTGGAGTTTCGACCTCGATATGACCCGCGACCTGCTGCTGCGCTCGATCACCCACGGCATCGTCCCGAGCCTGGCCGGTGGCCCGTGGACCTGGGCGCGCTGGGCGCCGGCCTCGCCGTGGGCGCTGCCGGGGCCGGTGGTGATGACGCTGGGGTGGCTGGTGCTGGCCGCGCTGGTGGCGGTGTCGCTGGCGCGCAAACACCGGCTGGTGCCGGTATGGCTTGCCGCAGCCGGGTACGCGGCGGCCTGCCAGGTACCGATCTATCTGATGCGCTCCTCGGCGTTCACTGCGCTGGAGCTGGCGCAAACCCTGCGCTACCTGGCCGATCTCGTCGTGGTGCTGGCGATCCTGGGCGCGGTCGGGTTGTGCGCCCCGAACCGCGCCTCGTCGCGCCGGCTGGACGCCTCACCGCTGCGCACCGTGGTGGTGACCGGCCTGGCCGCCGCGTTCACCGCGAGCAGCCTGTATTCGACGGGCACGTTCTTGACCTGCTGGCGGGACGATCCGGCTCGCGGGTACCTGCAGAATGCCCGCAACGGTCTGGCCGCGGCACATGCCGCCTCCGATGCGCCGATGCTGGACCAAGAGGTCGACCCGCTGGTGCTGCAGCGGGTCGTCTACCCGGAGAACCTGGCCAGCCACATGTTCGCCCTACTGCGGGACCGCCCCGAATTCGCCTCGGCGACGACGCAGTTGCGGATGCTGACCAACACGGGGACGGTGGCCGACGCCCAGGTGACGTGGGTCCGCTCTCTGGTTCCCGGCCCGGTGCCCCATTGCGGCTATCTGATCCAGCCGGACCGGCCGGCGACCCTGGCGCTGGACGGCCCACTGCTGCCCGCGGACTGGACCGCCGAGATCAACTACCTGGCCAACGTCGACGGTGCGATGACCCTGTCACTGTCGGACGGCCCCGAGGTGCGGGTGCGGGTCCGGCCGGGGCTCAACCGTGTCTTTGTGCGGCTGCCGGGCGCCGGATACAACGTGTCCGCGCGCGCCGACACCGCAGCGCTGTCGGTGTGTATCGCGGCCGGCCCGGTCGGCTACCTCGCGCCCCGGTAGCGTCGCTGCAACCACCTGCGAGTAATCGCTGGTCACGGGGGCAGGGTGGGCGCTACCGTGTCGCGCATGCGCATGCGTCCACCGCACTCGGCCGAGCCCCATAACGGCTCGCTGGCGTCGAAACTCAATTGGTTGCGCGCCGGGGTGTTGGGGGCCAACGACGGCATCGTCTCGATCGCGGGGATCGTGGTCGGCGTCGCCGCCGCCACCGCGCAACGGGGTCCGATCTTCACCGCCGGTATCGCCGGCGTGGCCGCCGGCGCCGTGTCGATGGCCCTCGGTGAGTACGTGTCGGTGAGTACGCAACGTGACACCGAACAGGCTGTGCTGCATAAGGAGCGCCGCGAACTGCAACAAGACCCGGCGGCCGAACTCGAGGAACTTGCCGACTTATATGCGGCCAAGGGATTGTCGGCGGCGACGGCCAGGTTGGTGGCCGAAGAGCTGACCCACCACAATGCGTTCGCTGCGCACGCCGAGGCTGAATTGGGCATCGACCCGGACGATTTGACCAACCCGTGGCTGGCCGCGGCGGCGTCAGCCCTCGCGTTCACGGCGGGAGCGCTGTTGCCGATGGTCGCGATCCTGCTGCCGCCGACCACATGGCGAGTCCCGTTGACCGTCCTGGTCGTGCTGCTGGCACTGATGCTCACCGGTGTGGTCTCGGCACGCTTGGGGGGCGCAAACGTCCGAAACGCCTTGGTCCGCAATACCACCGGCGGGGCGCTCGCGCTGGGCACCACGTACCTGATCGGCCAGCTGGTCGGCCACACGATCAGCTAGACCTTGAGCTGATGGACGGTCACACGACCCCTGATCCGCAGCCGACGTCCGGTGCGCTGCGCCGGCAGCTGGGCATGTTCGACGCGGTGACGATCGGGCTGGGCTCGATGCTTGGTGCCGGCATTTTCGTGGCATTGGCGCCGGCGGCCGCAGCGGCCGGTGCGGCGATGCTGATCGGGTTGATCGTGGCGGCGGTCATCGCCTACTGCAACGCGGTTTCCTCGGCGCGGCTCGCGGCACAGTATCCCGCCTCCGGCGGTACCTACGTATACGGGCGCGAACGGCTCGGACCGTTCTTCGGCTATCTGGCCGGGTGGGGCTTCATCGTCGGCAAGACCGCATCGTGCGCGGCGATGGCACTGACCGTGGGTTTCTACGCATGGCCCGCACACGCGCACGCGATCGCGGTGGCGGTGGTGCTGGGGCTGACCGCAATCAACGTGCTGGGGGTGCAGAAATCGGCGTGGCTGACCCGGCTGATCGTGGTAGTGGTGCTGGCGGTATTGGCAGCGGTTGTGGTGACCGCCCTGGGCTCCCAGGGCGTTGAAACCGCTCGGTTCGGCCACTCGTCAGTGTCGGTGCCAGGGGTGTTGCAGGCGGCGGGTCTGCTGTTCTTCGCGTTCGCCGGCTACGCCCGGATCGCCACGCTGGGTGAGGAGGTACGCGACCCCGCCCGCACCATTCCGCGGGCGATCCCGGCCGCGTTGGCCATCACCCTGGTGGTGTACGCCCTGGTGGCGGTAGCGGCACTGAATGTGCTTGGCGCAGAAGGTCTTGCCGGAGCATCGGCGCCCTTGGTGCAGGTGGTGAGGGTCGCCGGGGCGGCCAAACTGACCGTGATGGTCCAGATCGGAGCGATTCTCGCGGCGACCGGGTCCCTGCTGGCCCTGATCCTGGGGGTGTCGCGTACCACCCTGGCGATGGCCCGCGACCGGTATCTGCCCGGGTATCTGACCGCGGTGCATCCCCGGTTCGGGGTGCCGCATCGCGCCGAGATCGCGGTCGGCCTGGTGGTTGCCGTGCTGGCCGCCACCACCGATATCCGCGGTGCCATCGGGTTTTCCTCGTTCGCGGTCCTGGTCTACTACGCCGTGGCCAACGCCGCGGCCTGGACCCTGTCCCCCGCCGAGGGCCGTCCCCCGCGCCTGATCCCGATCATCGGCTTGGTGGGCTGCATCGTTGTCGCGTTCGCCTTGCCCGTCAGCTCGGTCCTGGCCGGACTCGCGGTGCTCGGCGTGGGTATTGCCGCTTACGGCGTGCACCGTCGATCGGGCCGGCTCGGGCGCCGGTAGTCCGCTACCGCGGCGAACAACGCGCCGAGCTGACAATGACGCGCTGCACTCCCCGACCGTGCTGGGTACGTTCTACAGTCGTGCCCTCACTGCAAGTCCCCGCGCAATATCTGCGCGGCTCCTCGGCGCCGCAGCCCCGCACCCTGATCGACATTCTGCAAGAGACCGCCGCCCGCTACCCCGACGCTCCCGCCATCGACGACGGCAATGTGGTGTTGACCTACGGGGAGCTGATCGAGGACATCACCGACAGTGTCGCCTGGCTGGCCGCCCGCGGTCTGGGCCGCGGCGATCGCATCGGCATTCGGATGCCGTCCGGCAATTACGCGCTGTACGTGGCGATCCTGTCCACGCTGGCCACCGGCGCGGCCTACGTGCCGGTGGATGCCGACGATCCGCCCGAGCGCGCCGAGCTGGTGTTCAACGAAGCTCAGGTGGCGGCGGTGATCACCGAACAGGGTTTGACCCGCGGCCCCGGCGCGTCACGCGGCTGGCGGGCCACGGCGCCGCAGACCAGCGACGACGCCTGGATCATCTTCACCTCGGGGTCCACCGGAACCCCGAAGGGCGTGGCGATCACGCACCGCAACGCGGCGGCCTTCGTCGACGCCGAAGCCCAGCTGTTCTTGCAGGACAACCCGATCGGGCCCGGCGACCGGGTGCTGGCGGGACTGTCGGTCGCGTTCGACGCGTCCTGCGAGGAGATGTGGCTGGCGTGGCGCTACGGCGCCTGTCTGGTGCCGGCGCCGCGGTCGCTGGTACGCAGCGGCATGGACCTGGGTCCGTGGCTGGTGTCGCGCGACGTGACCGTGGTGTCCACCGTGCCCACCCTGGCGGCACTGTGGCCGGCCGAGGCGCTGGAGGCGGTGCGGCTGCTGATCTTCGGCGGTGAGGCCTGCCCACCGGAGCTGGTAGCCCGGCTGGCGGTGGAGGGCCGCGAGGTATGGAACACCTACGGCCCCACCGAGACCACGGTGGTGGCGTGCGCGGCGCAGCTCGACGGCACCGGCCCGGTCCAGATCGGGTTGCCGCTGTTGGGCTGGGACCTGGCCGTGCTCGGGCCCGACGGGGCCCCGGTGGCCGCCGGCGAAGTCGGCGAGCTGGTGATCGGCGGTGTCGGCTTGGGCCGCTACCTGGACCCCGGCCGTGACGCCGAGAAGTACGCAGCACTGCCCGAGCTGGACTGGCCGCGGGCCTACCGCAGCGGTGATCTGGTGCGGCTGGATGCCGACGGGCTGGTGTTCTGCGGCCGGGCCGATGACCAGGTCAAGGTCGGCGGCCGGCGCATCGAGCTGGGTGAGGTGGACAGCGCCCTGGTGACGCTGCCCGGCGTCAGCGGCGGTGCGGCGGCGGTGCGGACCAGCGCCGCCGGGACCCCGCTGCTGGTCGGCTACCTGGCCAGCACCGATCCGGACTTCGACCTGGGTGCTGCACGCGCCGCACTGGGCCGGCGACTGCCCGCCGCGCTGGTTCCCCGGCTGGTGCTGGTCGACGAACTGCCCACTCGCACGTCGGGCAAGGTGGACCGCGATGCGCTGCCGTGGCCGGTGGGGCCGGAGCCGGGTGCCCTGCCCGGCGGAGGTCTCGGCGACGACCCGGACAGCACTCTGGGTTGGCTGGCCGGACTGTGGCGCGACGTGCTGGGCGCCCCGGTCGACGACGAACAGGCCGATTTCTTCGCGCTCGGCGGTGGATCGCTGCAAGCCGCTCAGCTGGTGGCCGCGGTGCGGCAGCGGTACCCGCAGACCACCGTCGCCCAGCTCTACGACCGCCCACGACTCGGCTCCCTGGCCGGGTTTCTCGACGACATGGGCCGCAGTGAGCCCGGGGCCGAGGCAGCCTCCCGCGCGGTCGAACCCACGCCCCGGCGGGCCCAGGCCGCGCAGGTGCTGCTGTCGGTGCCGCTGGCCACGCTGACCGGGCTGCAATGGGTGACGTGGCTGGCGCTGATCAACAACGTGATGGCGGTGATGCATCCGCTGCCCTTGCTGGCGCGACTCGACTGGTGGTGGGTGATCTCCGCTTTCGTACTGTTCGTGACACCGCTGGGCCGGATAGGTATCGCCGCGCTGGGGGCGCGTGCGCTGCTGTCCAATCTGGCGCCGGGAACGTACCGGCGCGGCGGCCCCGAGCACCTGCGGGTCTGGATCGCCGAACGGCTTGCCGCCGCCAGCGGCGCCGAGAATCTTTCCGGCGCACCGTGGCTGGTGTATTACGCGCGAGCGCTGGGTAACAAGATCGGCGAGGGCGTGGATCTGCACTCCGCCCCGCCGGTGACCGGGATGCTGACCCTGGGCCACCGGTGTTCCATCGAGCCGGAGGTGGACCTGACCGGGCATTGGATCGACGGCGATACGTTCCACGTCGGCCCTGTCACGGTTGGCAACGACGCCACGATCGGTGCCCGCACCACGCTGCTGCCCGGCGCCGTAATCGGCAAGGACGCCGATGTCGCGCCTGGGTCCGGGGTAGTCGGCGAGGTGAAGAAGGGCCAGTACTGGACCGGCTCGCCGGCGGTGAAATCCGGTAAGGCACACCACCCCTGGCCGGATCACCGGCCACCGCCGCGCCCGGTGTGGGCGGCGGTGTACGGGGTGACATCGATCCTGCTGGGCGGCTTGCCATTGGTGGCATTGGGTGTCGGGCTGTCGGTGGTGGGCTGGGCGGTGCGGGACTGCACCACGCTGATCGAAGCGATTCGGCCCGCGGCGCTGGCCACTGCGCCGGCCGCGCTGGTCGCGATGCTCAGCTACGCCGCTTTGACCATGGCCGGGGTGCGGCTGTTGTCGATCGGGCTGCGCGACGGCTACCACCCGGTGCGCAGCCGGGTGGGTTGGCAGCTGTGGGCCACCGAACGTCTGATGGACGCCGCGCGCGACTATCTCTTCCCGGTGTACGCGAGCCTGATCACGCCGTGGTGGCTGCGCTTGCTGGGGGCCAAGGTGGGTCACGGCACCGAGATCTCCACCGCGCTGGTGATCCCGAAGTTCACCACGATCGCCGACGGCGCCTTTCTCGCCGACGACACCATGGTGGCCTCCTACGAATTGGGCGGCGGCTGGATCCACGTCGCACCGGCCACCATCGGCAAGCGCGCATTTCTGGGCAATTCCGGGATCACTCAGCCGGGCAGGCGGGTCCCCGACAACTCCTTGGTGGCAGTGCTGTCGACGGCACCGCACAAGGCCAAGACCGGCTCGTCGTGGCTGGGCAGCCCGCCGGTACGCCTGCGGCGTAAAGCCGCCGACCTCGATGCCGAGCGCACTTTCGAACCCCCGCTGCGGCTGAAACTGATGCGCGCCGTCATGGAGACATTCCGGCTGGTCCCGGTCATCGTCACATTTGCGATCGGAACGGCGGTTTTGGGCGCCTTGCAGTGGGGGGCCACCACGTTCGGCTACGGCTGGACCGCGCTGGGTAGCGGCGTGACGCTGCTGGCCGCCGGTGCGGTGGCCGGCGGCAGCGCGGTGGTGGCGAAATGGCTTATCGTGGGCCGGATCCGGGCGTCACAGCGCCCGCTGTGGTCGTCGTTCGTGTGGCGCAACGAGGTCTCCGACGCGTTCGTCGAAACGGTGGCTGCCCCGTGGTTCGCCCGCGCCGCAACCGGTACCCCGGTGATGAACCTGTGGTTGCGGGCGCTCGGCGCCACCATCGGCCGCGGCGTGTGGTGCGAGACGTACTGGTTGCCCGAAGCCGACCTGGTGACGCTGGACACCGGCGCGACGGTGAACCGCGGCTGCGTGGTGCAGACCCACCTGTTCCACGACCGGATCATGCAGATGGACACGGTGACATTGGATGCAGGCGCCACGCTGGGCCCCAACTGCGTGGCGCTGCCCGCGGCCCGGCTGGGCGCCGGCGCCACCGTCGGGCCGGCCTCGCTGGTGATGCGCGGCGACGAGGTCCCGGCCGCGACGCGCTGGCAGGGCAATCCGATTGCGCCGTGGCCGGTGTCGGGCAAGAAGCGCGGGGCTTCGGCTGCCGCGCGTCAGGAGCCCGCGGCATGAGCAAACCCACGAAGATTTCGGCAAAGCCAGCCAAGGCCCCGGCGCCTGTTCTTGACCCCTATCTGCCCGACAGCGGCAACAGCGGTTACCGGGTCTCGCGCTACGAACTCGACCTGGAGTACAAGGTCAGCAGTAACCGGCTCTCGGGCACCGCGACCATCACCGCGGTCGCGCTGGACGCACTGCGCGAGGTCACCCTCGACCTTGCCGACACGCTGTCGGTGGCCAAGGTCTGGGTCAACGGTCGCCCACCCAGCCGGTTCGCGACCTCGGCAGCCAAGCTGCGGATCACCCTGGCCGCCACGGTACCGCCCGGCGCCGCACTGGTGATCGTCGTCCGGTATGCGGGATCACCGCGCCCCAGCGAAACGCTCTGGGGTGAAGTGGGTTTCGAGGAGTTGTCCGACGGAGCGCTGGTTTCCGGCCAGCCCAACGGCGCACCGTCATGGTTCCCCTGCGACGACCACCCCTACTCAAAAGCCAGCTACCGGATCCAGATCAGCACCGACAGCCCGTACTACGCGGTGGCTAACGGCGAACTGATATCGCGGCGTGCCCGGGCCACCCGCACCACCTGGACCTACGAGCAGCCCGAGCCGACCCCGACCTATCTGGTCACCCTGCAGATCGGCCGGTACGTGACCCGCCGGTTGCCGGGCTCGACGGTGGCGATCCGCGCGGTGCTGCCGGCCCGGCTGCAGGCCGAGTTCGAACAGGACTTCGCCGCGCAGGCACAGATGATGGAGCTGTTCGTGCGCCTTTTCGGGCCCTACCCGCTGGCAGCCGGCTACACCGTGCTGGTGACCGACGACAACCTAGAGATCCCCCTTGAAGCACAGGGGCTTTCGATCTTCGGCGCCAACCACTGCGACGGTACCGGGGGGTCCAACCGACTGATCGCCCACGAACTGGCCCACCAGTGGTTCGGCAACAGCGTCACCCTGCGACGCTGGAGCGATATCTGGCTGCATGAGGGGTTCGCGTGCTACGCCGAATGGCTGTGGTCGGAGCATTCCGGTGGGCCGAGCGCCGACCAGCTGGCGCGGCGTTATCACCGCCAGCTAGCGGGCCTGCCGCAGGATCTGCTGTTGGCCGATCCCGGGCCGGCCGACATGTTCGACGACCGGGTGTACAAGCGCGGCGCGATCACCCTGCATCAGTTGCGCGGCCGGCTCGGTGACGACGCCTTCTTCGCCCTGCTGCGGGACTGGACGTCGCGCTACCGCCACGGCAACGCCGGCACCGAAGACTTCACCGCGCTGGCCGCCGGATACGCGGGCGAACCGCTGCAGTCCTTGTGGCAGGCCTGGCTGTATTCCACTGCGGTGCCCCCGCTGACCAGCTGAGGTCGAAGTAGACGACCAGCGCGGCCGGAACCGCCAGCGCTACCGGGGTGAACATCTGCGAGTCCTGTTCTCCGGCAATGCCGGTGAGGACCCGGCCGCCGTAGCCGTCGTCGGTACCGGGAACCGTGACGCGTACCCGCGCCGACACCGCACCCGGGCGCGGGCGCAGGTAGAAAACGCTGCCCGGCTCCACCGGACCGGTCAACTCGTTGCCGTCGTCGTCCAGCAACACCGCACCCTCGGCGCTCAGGGCGGCAGAGTCGGCGACGGACAGGCGCAGCGGGCCCACCAGACCGTCGGCCACGGTGGCCGACGAGACGTTCAATCCGGGTGCGGTGGAGCGCGCCCGTGCCGCACCGGCCAGCAGATACCGGTAGAGGGCCACGATGCGGTCGGCGTTGCGATAGGTGCTGGTGCCGTTGAGCCAGAAGTCGACGTCGCCGAGCGTGGCCGACGGTCCGGTCCCAGCCACCGACAGGCGGTAGAACCGGTGGCCCCCGACGGTGGCACCCACGCCGAGCGCCTTGCGATGAGCGCCGGCGGCCGGGGCGGCCAGCCGCGACGAGGGCACCTCCCGCCAGCTACGGCCGTCGTCGGACTTGTGCAGGGTCACCGTCACCGGCTCCGAGGCGACCAGTTCCAGGGCGTAGCCGCCCAACTCGAGCGCCTCTTCGAACTCGACGGTCACCCCGTCGGCGTCGCGCAGCACCCGGACCGGCTCGGTGCGGGCGCGGGTGTCCAGCTCCAGACCGTTGGTGAGCCGCCAGATCGCGGCCTGGGTGGCGGCTATCGCCTCGTGCTCGGTGATGTTGCCGCGGCCCAGCTGGTGGCCGGCCGCACGCAGTCGACGGCTTAATTCGACGGTGGTCAACCGTGGGACCGAGTTGCGCAGGATCCAGTCGACTTGAACTTCGCGGGGGTCACGGGCACCGGAGCGCAGGTTCGGAACCGCCGACCAGGTATCGATCCGGTAGGCCGACGGCCGGGTCGGGGCGATGCCGTGAAAGTCCAGCGAATATGCCGCGATGCCGGGGTTCAGGCGAATCAGATCGGTGCGCGCGCTCGTTCCGTCGGTGAACACGATCCGGTCGACGGTGTGCGAATACGTGCCGCCGTGATAGCGGGTCATTCGGTCTATATCGGCGGCCGGGCGGGGTTGCACCCTGCGCCGGACGGTCACCGTGGGCTCGGTGTCGAGAAGGGGAAAAACGGAGGTTGAAACGGTCATGCCGAGTCGACTTTCTGGTCTGAAGCGCGCACGGCAGCATCTCGCCGAAGAAAGGGAGCGGGCTGCGACGCGGAGGAATCAGGGCGTCAGAGAATCAACAACAACAACACGCGGCGAGGCGGCACAAAGCGTGCGGCTGTGGCAGCGTGATGTTCGACATACACATACCCTACGACATGTACCGCAGCGGCGCGAACTGCGAGGGATTCAATTCGCCCTGAGCGCAACTGGTGGGCAAACCCGGACCATGGTCCATGATTGGCGCCGTCACTCATCAGGAGGAAAGCAATGACGTCCGCTCAGAACGAATCTCAGGCGCTCGGGGACCTCGCCGCACGGCAACTCGCGAATGCGACCAAGACCGTCCCGCAACTGGCCACCATCACCCCGCGCTGGCTGCTGCACCTGTTGAACTGGGTCCCCGTCGAAGCCGGTATCTACCGGGTCAACCGGGTGGTCAACCCCGGCCAGGTCGCCATTGCAGCCGAGCAGGGCGCCGGTTCGCAGGAGCCGCTGCCGCAGACGTTCGTGGACTACGAGACCAGCCCGCGGGAGTACACCCTGCGGTCGATCTCGACCCTGCTGGATGTGCACACCCGGGTCTCCGACCTGTACTCCAGCCCGCACGACCAGGTCGCACAACAGCTGCGACTCACCATCGAAACCATCAAGGAACGCCAGGAGTACGAGCTGGTCAACAACCCGGAGTACGGCCTGTTGGCGCAGGTCACACCGGAGCAGACCATCTCCACGCTGACCGGCCCGCCCACCCCCGACGACCTGGACTCGCTGATCACCAAGGTGTGGAAGACCCCCGGGTTCTTCCTGACCCACCCGCTGGGGGTGGCCGCCTTCGGCCGCGAAGCCACCCGCCGCGGGGTCCCGCCGGTAGTGGTGAACCTGTTCGGCGCCCAGTTCATCACCTGGCGCGGCATCCCGATCGTGCCGAGCGACAAGGTGCCGGTAGAGGATTCCAAGACCAAGATCCTGCTGGTGCGCACCGGGGAGGAACGCCAGGGTGTCGTCGGGCTGTTCCAGCCCGGCCTGGTCGGCGAGCAGGCCCCGGGCCTGTCGGTCCGGTTCACCGGCATCAACCGGTCGGCGATCGCGTCTTACCTGGTCACGCTGTACAACTCGCTGGCCGTGCTCACCGATGATGCGCTCGCCGTGCTCGACGACGTCTCGGTGGACCGTTTCCATGAGTACAAGTGATCCCGGGCCGGTAACCCCACCGGTCAGCGCCGCTGAGCTGGAGGTACTGGCCAACCAGCTGTATGCCGCCCGGCCCGGTCCGGACTCGCCGCCGCAGACCACCGCGGTGGCACCGCGCGGCGGCGTGCCCGACCCGTCCGGGCTGCTGCCGCCGGGGCTGGCCGACCTGTCGGCGTTCGCCGTGCCGAGCGGCATCGTGCCGACCGTGCCCGGGGTGCTGGCCGGCTCGCCGGCCGGGGCTGTCCCGGTTGCGCCACGTGGGTCGGCTCCCGGCTGGCCCGGGGGCGTGCCGGTGGTTCCGCAGCTGGATTGGCATGACACCGCCGCGCCGGCCGCGGGTGGCGACGAGGCGAACTACGCCTTCTTGTCGCATCGGGTGCCGGCAGCCCAACCGGCTCCGACGGTGCCGGACTCGCACGAAGTCTTCGACGTCAACGCGGTGCGCGCTGACTTCCCGATCCTGCGTGAGACGGTCAACGGCAAACCGTTGATCTGGTTCGACAACGCCGCCACCACGCAGAAGCCGCAGGCCGTGATCGACCGGCTGTCGTACTTCTACGCCCACGAGAACTCCAACATCCACCGGGCGGCTCACGAACTGGCCGCCCGCGCCACCGATGCCTACGAGGACGCCCGTGACACGGTGCGGCGGTTTCTGGGGGCGCCGCGCAGCGAGGACATCGTCTTTGTGCGCGGCACCACCGAGGCGATCAATCTGGTGGCTTACGCCTGGGGCGGCAAGAACCTGCGCCCCGGCGATGAGATCGTCATCACTCACCTGGAGCACCACGCCAATATCGTTCCGTGGCAAATGATCTCGAAGAAGACCGGGGCGATTCTGAAGGTGGCCCCGGTGGACGAGGCGGGCAACCTGCTGCTGGGCGAATTCGAGGATCTGCTGGGCCCGCGGACCAAACTGGTTGCCGCCACCCATGTCTCCAACGCGCTGGGCACCGTCACCCCGGTGCACGACATCGTCGAGCTCGGGCACCGCTACGGCGCTCGGGTGCTGATCGACGGGGCACAGTCGGTCCCGCATATCCCGATCGACGTGCAATCGCTGGGCGCGGACTTCTTCGTGTTCTCCGGGCACAAGATCTTCGGTCCCACCGGTATCGGAGTGCTCTACGGCACCGCCGAGGCGCTGGCCGAGACGCCGCCGTGGCAGGGTGGAGGCAACATGATCGCCGACGTCACCCTGGAACGCTCCATTTACCAAGATCCGCCGAACAAGTTTGAGGCGGGCACTGGCAACATCGCCGACGCGGTCGGTCTGGGTGAGGCCCTGCGCTATGTGGAACGGGTGGGCATCGAGCGCATCGCCGCCTACGAGCACGCCCTGCTGGAGTACGCCACGCCACGCCTGGCCGATATTCCCGGGGTGCGGCTCGTCGGCACAGCCGACGAGAAGGCCAGTGTGTTGTCGTTCGTGCTGGCCGGCCACGAGCCGTTGGAAGTGGGCAAGGCGCTCAATGCCGAGGGCATCGCGGTGCGTGCCGGGCATCACTGTGCGCAGCCGATCCTGCGCCGCTACGGCCTGGAAGCCACCGTGCGACCGTCGTTCGCGTTCTACAACACTTTCGAAGAGATCGACGTCTTCACCCAGGCCGTACGGCGCATTGCTGAAGGGAGCGCATAGCACCTATGGCGGCCTTGGTAGGAAAGGGCATTTGATGGGCAGGATCTACGACAACGTCACCGAGCTGATCGGCCACACACCGCTGGTGCGGCTCAACCGGCTGACCGAGGGACTGGGCGCTCAAGTGGCGGCCAAACTCGAGTTCTACAACCCGGCCAACAGCGTCAAGGACCGCATCGGCGTTGCGATCATCGATGCCGCGGAGAAGTCCGGCCAGCTGCGCCCCGGGGGCACCATCGTCGAGGCCACCAGCGGCAACACCGGCATCGCCCTGGCGATGGTCGGTGCCGCTCGTGGCTACAAGGTGATCCTGACCATGCCGGACACCATGTCCACCGAGCGCCGGGTGATGCTGCGCGCCTACGGCGCGGAGATCGTGCTGACGCCCGGCTCCGAGGGCATGGCCGGCGCGGTGGCCAGGGCCAAGCAGATCGTTGCCGACACCCACAACGCCCTGTCCGCAGACCAGTTCGCCAACCCGGCCAACCCCGCCATCCACGAACGGACGACCGGCGAAGAGATCTGGAAGGACACCGACGGCGCGGTCGACATCTTCGTCGCCGGCATCGGTACCGGCGGCACGCTGACCGGCGTCTCGCACACCCTGCGGGCCCGCAAGCCCGAGGTCCAGATCGTCGGCGTGGAGCCCAAGGACTCCGCGATCCTGCACGGCGCCGACCCCGGTCCGCACAAGATCCAGGGCCTGGGCGCCAACTTCGTCCCCGAGGTACTCGACCGCGACTGTTACGACGAGATCATCGACGCGCAATTCGACGACGCCATCCGGGTTGCTCGCGCGCTGGGCACCGAGGAAGGGATCCTCGGCGGAATCTCGGCCGGCGCCAACGTGTGGGCCGCCCTCGAGCTGGCCAAGCGCCCCGAGAACGCCGGGAAGCTGATCGTGGTGGTGGTCCCCGACTTCGGCGAGCGCTACATCTCCACGCCGCTGTTCGAGCACATTCGGGAATGATCACACCTATGAGTGGTGTGTTGGCGCGGCTGCGCGAGGACCTGCGCAACGCGCGCGAGCATGACCCGGCCGCGCGCGGGGACTTCGAGAACGCGCTGGTCTATTCGGGTCTGCATGCGATCTGGTCGTATCGAATCGCGCATCGGCTGTGGGCCAGGCCGGCACTGCGCGGGGTGGCCCGCCTGCTGGCTCAGGCCACCCGATTCGCCACCGGCATCGAGATTCACCCGGGCGCGACCATCGGGCGGCGGTTCTTCATCGACCACGGCATGGGCGTGGTGATCGGCGAGACCACCGAGATCGGCGATGACGTCATGGTCTATCACGGCGTCACCCTCGGCGGACGTTCGCTGAGTCACGGCAAGCGCCACCCGACCATCGGTAACGGTGTCACGGTGGGCGCCGGCGCGAAGGTCCTCGGTCCTATCACCGTCGGAGACGGCAGTGCGATCGGCGCCAATGCCGTTGTCACCCAGGATGTCCCGGAGGATTGCATCGCCACCGGAATCCCGGCTGCGGTGCGCCATCGCACCGAGAAACAGCGGGAGCCGCTGGTGGACCCGACCAGTTACATCGACCCGGCGATGTACATCTAAAGCCACGTTCAGGGCAGCGGTTCCGCGGCGATCACGTAGTCGTGACCGTGCCGCAGGCCACCTTCGCGCGCGAGGACGATCAGCGCTCGAAGCCGTAGCTCTTCGACATACTGGAGCATCGAGCTGCCGAGCGCCGCGGAGCCGAAGCGTTGCAGTCGCCTGCGGCACATATCAAGCTGGCGGTTGACATGATTGGGTCCGTATCGAATCGGGAAGCGTCGATTCTCCACGATTCCGAACCCGGCCCGCTCGAGGTGCCGCAGCATCCATTCGAGGGGATATTCGCGGTAGGGCCGTTCACCGGCCAGCAGTAGACACGCGTCGCGGACCCGGCCGATTTCCCAAATGATGCGGCCACTTTCGGTCTTGGGCTGGTACTGAACGTAGGGTTCCAGCCCGATGACATAGAGCCGGCCGTTGTCGGCGACCAGGGGGCGCAATCTTGCGAACACCTGGTCCTGCCAGTACGGGGCAAAGCCCTCGATCGCGCCGACGAGATAGTCGACCAGCACGGTGTCGAAGGTTTCGCCGGCGAGCAGGCTGTCATCAATCCAGTTGCCGACCAACAGCTGGTCTTGTGGCCGGATTCCGTCGCCCAGCGCGGCACGTGTCGCCTCGGCCATGCCAGGCGCCGCGGTGATCGCCGTCCACCGGTCGGTCGGCAGCGCCTGGATCCATTGCAGGGACTTCACTCCGGCGCCGGAATCCAGCATGGCGCCCCACTCTCGGTCGGCGTGCAGGGTCTCCACGTAGCGAAAGAGTGACGAGACTTCGGGTTTGGCGTTGCTGGACAACGGGATTGCTCGTTTCATCGGCGCGGTCTGGCGCGCATCGGCAACGACCGTTGGGCCGGTGCGGTGCGCGGCTCTCAGGCTAGCGCGCAGCGCCGGTTATTGACAATCATTGTCAATAACGTGAGGGTCGAGCTGGTGGAGCCACCTAGGAGAATCGAACTCCTGACCTATTCATTACGAGTGAATTGCTCTACCGACTGAGCTAAGGTGGCGCGCCCCGCCTAAACCGGGCCGGGTCAGTCTACAGGTCGTCTCGCAGCGCCTGCCCGACGGTGGCCACCATGGCTCCGACGGCGAAGCGGGGCTTGACGTTGGCCGCGAGGGCGTCGCGGCACTCGAGCACCGCCTCGATGCAGCGCAACAGCCGATCCGGCGACGCGTGAGCGGCGATCGCCGCCACCGCATCGGTCATGTCCGGATGGTTCGGCCGGGCGATGCCGGCCGAGCCCGTGGCCGCCAGCAGGGCGTCGCGGAAGTAGGTGGCCAGGTCGATCAGGGCCCGGTCCAGCGCATCGCGGGCGGCCCGCTTCTGGCGCGAGTTCTGCCGGCGCTCCAGGTCTTTGATCACCCCGGCGGTGCCGCGCAGCGTACCGGCGGTGCCCTTGCCGGTGCCGCCGGCGCCCAGCGCGGTGCGCAGTTCCTCGGTCTCGGCTTCGTCGCGGTCGGCGGTCAGGTCCCGGGCCTCGGACTCCGCCGCGGCCACCAACTCGTCGACCGCGGTGAACGCCCGCGACGGGGTCGCCGCGTCGCGGGCCAGCGACAGGGCCCGCTGGCGACGCTGCCGGGCCTCAGAATCGGTGGCCAGCCGCCGGGCCCGCCCCACGTGCCCGCCGCTGACCGCGGCCGCCCAGTCCGCGGTCTCCCGGTCAAGCCCGTCGGCGTCGATGAGTACCTGGGCGATAGCCGCCGGCGGCGGGGTCACCAGGGCCACGTGGCGGCACCGGGACCGCAGTGTGATGGCGATGTCCTCGGGGTCGACCGAGGGAGCGCACAACAGGAACACCGTCGAAGGCGGCGGCTCCTCGACGACCTTGAGCAGGGCGTTGCCCGCGCCCTCGGTGAGCCGGTCGGCGTCCTCGACCACCACGATCTGCCAACGGCCGGTGCCGGGACGCCGGGAGGCGGCCTGCACGATGGCCCGCATCTCGTCGACGCCGATGGACAGCCCCTCCGGCACCACCTGCCGCACGTCGGCGTGGGTGCCGGCCATCGTCGTGGTGCAGGCACGGCACTGGCCGCAGCCGGGCCCGCCCTCGGACTCATCGGCCGTGCACTGCAGCGCCGCGGCAAAACACACCGCTGCGATCGACCGGCCCGATCCGGGCGGGCCGGTGATCAGCCACGCGTGTGACATACCGCCGGCGGTCATGCCGCTGTGTGCTGAATCACGTCGAGATGCCCGCGCGGCAGCCAGCAGCTCGGCTTCGACCGACTGCTGGCCCACCAAACGCGCGAAAACCCCGGACATCATCGGTCACAGTAGTGGCTTGACCGGACATGCCCCGGACATGACAAGCCATCAGCCTCGGTCATTCCCCCTCTCGCCCGATACGGTGTGCTGGTGAGCACCACGACCCTGGTCGGGCGGATCAACCGATTCGTCCGCTGGGTCGTGCGCACTCCCTGGCCGGTCTTCACGCTGAGCATGCTGCAGGCCGACATCATCGGATCGCTGTTCGTCTTCGGTTTTCTGCGGTTCGGCCTGCCGGACGAAGACCGGATCAATCTGCAGGACCTGCCGCGCCTGAACCTGGCGTTGTTCGCCGTGGTGCTGCTGTGCCTGTTCGCCTTCGGCTTTTCGGTCAGCACCGCCCTACTGATGCCGGTGTTCCGCTGGCAACGCCGCGAGGCCTTGCTCGCCGATCTGGAGACCAACGGCGATTCCGATCCGGCAGATACCGAGCTGGCGAGGTCGCGGGCGCTGCGGATGCCGTTCTACCGCTCGCTGATCAGCATCTGTTACTGGGCGGTGGGCGGCGTGGTGTTCGTCGTGATCAGCTGGCAGGTGGTCTACGACGTCGTACCGATCGTGGTGACCGCGACCGCCCTGGGCGCCGCCGCCACCGCGATCATCGGCTACCTGCAGTCCGAGCGGGTGCTGCGCCCCGTGGCCGTCGCGGCGCTGCGTGACGGCACGCCGGAGAATCTGCGGGCACCCGGAGTCATCCTGCGCCAGCTGCTGACCTGGCTGCTGTCGACTGGGGTACCGGTACTGGCGATTGTGCTTTCGGTGCTGGCCGACAAGGCGTCGTTGCTCAACGCCTCACCGGACAAACTGTTCACCCCGATCCTGCTGATGGCATTGGCCGCCCTGGTCATCGGTCTGGCCGGCACCGTGCTGGTGTCCATGTCGATCGCCGACCCGCTGCGGCAGTTGCGCTGGGCGCTGGGCGAGGTGCAGCGCGGCAACTACAACGCGCACATGCAGATCTACGACGCCAGCGAGCTCGGGCTGCTGCAGGCCGGGTTCAACGACATGGTGCGTGACCTGGCCGAGCGGCAGCGGCTACGCGACCTGTTCGGCCGGTACGTCGGCGAGGATGTCGCGCGGCGCGCCTTGGAGCGTGGCACCGAGTTGGGCGGCCAGGAACGCGACGTGGCGGTGCTCTTCATCGACTTGGTGGGTTCCACCCAGCTGGCCGCGACTCGGCCGCCCAGCGAGGTCGTCAACCTGCTCAACGAGTTCTTCCGGGTCGTGGTCGAGGCCGTTGGACGGCACGGCGGTTTCGTCAACAAGTTCCAGGGCGACGCGGCGCTGGCCATCTTCGGAGCGCCCATCGAGCATCCGGACGCCTCGAGCGCGGCCTTGGCAGCGGCCCGCGAACTGCACGACGGCCTGCTGCCGGTGCTTGAGTCCGAAGAGTTCGGCATCGGGGTGTCGGCCGGACGGGCCATCGCCGGGCACATCGGCGCCCGCGCCCGTTTCGAGTACACCGTGATCGGCGACCCGGTCAACGAGGCCGCCCGGCTGACCGAGCTGGCCAAGCTGGAGCCGGGCCACGTGCTGGCTTCGGCGGTGGCGGTCAGCGGCGCGGTCGACGCCGAGGCGCTGTGCTGGGAAGTGGGCGAGATCGTCGAACTGCGCGGACGTGCCGCTCCCACTCAGCTGGCGCGACCGTTGAATCTCGCTGCGCTGGAACCGATTCCGGCCGAGGACGCCGAGCCCGCGGCCGCAGCCGACTGACTCAGCTCTTGGCGGCCTTCTTCGCGGCAGCCTTCTTCGCCGGTGACTTTTTCGCCGGCGCCTTGCGGGCGGTCTTCTTGGCGGCCTTCTTAGCCGGCCCGCGCGCCCGCCGGTCGGCGAGCAGTTCGGCGGCACGCTCATCGGTGATCGTGGCCACTTCATCGCCCTTGCGCAGACTGGCGTTGGTCTCGCCGTCGGTCACGTACGGACCGAATCGGCCGTCCTTGATCACCATCGGCTTGCCGCTCGCCGGGTCGGCACCCAACTCCCGCAGCGCCGCGGTCGCCGCTGCTTGGCGGCCACGGCGTTTGGGCTCGGCGTAGATCTTCAGCGCCTCTTCGAGGGAGATCTCGAAGATCTGCTCCTCGGTGGCCAGCGACCGAGAATCGGTGCCGCGCTTCAGGTATGGCCCGTAGCGGCCGTTCTGCGCGGTGATCTCATCGCCGGACTCGGGGTCGACACCGACCACCCGCGGCAACGACAGCAGCTTCAGGGCGTCGTCGAGTGTGACGGTTTCCAGGGTCATGCTGCGCAGCAGCGAACCGGTGCGCGGCTTCGGGCCGGTCGGCTTCTTCCCCTTCTTGGCGGTGCTGCCGGACTCGTCGTCCGGGGGCGGCGGCAGAACTTCGGTGACATACGGGCCGTAGCGGCCGTCCTTGGCGACGACCTCGTGCCCGCTGACCGGGTCGATGCCGAGCGACCGGCCCTCCTGCGGGGTGGCGAAGCGTTCCTCGGCCAGCGCCAGGGTCAGCTCGTCCGGCGGCAGCGAGTCATCCAGGTTGGCCCGCTGCGGAGTCGGCTCGCCGTCGTCACCGGTGACCATCCGTTCCAGGTAGGGCCCATTCTTTCCCACCCGCACATAAACCGGCCTGCCCTCGGCGTCATCGAACAGCCGGATCGAGTTGATCTCTCGGGCGTCGATGCCCTCCAGGTTGACCCCGACCAGCTTCTTCAGGCCGCCGGCCCGGGCGATCGAGTCCTCGACCCCGTAGTCGCCACCGAAGTAGAAGTTGTGCAGCCAGTCGACCCGGCGCTGGCGCCCGGCGGCGATCCCGTCGAGCTCGTCCTCCATGGCGGCGGTGAAGTCGTAGTCGACCAACCGGCCGAAGTGCTGCTCGAGCAGGCCGATCACCGCGAAGGCCACCCAGGTGGGCACCAGGGCGCTGCCCTTCTTGTAGACGTAGCCGCGGTCCTGGATGGTCTTGATGATCGAGGAGTACGTCGACGGCCGGCCGATGCCCAGCTCTTCGAGCGCCTTGACCAGTGAGGCCTCGGTGTAGCGCGCGGGCGGGTTGGTGGCGTGCCCGTCGGGGGTCAGCTCGGTGGCGTCCACCCGCTGGCCCTGGGTCAGCTGGGGCAGTCGCCGCTCGGCGTCGTCGGCTTCACCGCCGGCCAGCTCATCGACGGTCTCCACGTAGGCCTTGAGGAAGCCGGCGAAGGTGATGGTGCGGCCGCTGGCGGCAAACGTCACCTGCTGAGACCCGGAGTTCCCGCCGATCCGCAGGCTCAGGGTGGTGCCGCGGGCGTCGGCCATCTGCGAGGCGACGGTGCGCTGCCAGATCAGCTCATAGAGCCGGAACTCGTCGCTGCCCAGCTCGTTGCGCACCGCGTCGGGGGTGGCGAACGTCTCGCCGGCCGGCCGGATCGCCTCGTGGGCTTCCTGGGCGTTCTTGACCTTGCGGGTGTACTGCCGCGGCGAGGGCGACACGTACTCCTCGCCGTAGAGCTGGCGGGCCTGCGTGCGGGCGGCATCAATAGCGCTGGCCGACAACGTCGTCGAGTCGGTACGCATATAGGTGATGTAGCCGTTTTCGTAGAGCCGCTGGGCGATGCTCATCGTCCGCTCGGCGGAGAACCGCAGCTTGCGGCCGGCTTCCTGCTGCAACGTCGAGGTCATGAACGGCGCGTAGGGCCGCCGGGTGTAGGGCTTCTCCTCCACCGAGGTGACCGACAACGACGCGCCTTGCAGGCCGGTGGCCAGTGCGGTGGCCGCGGCCTCGTCGAGGACGGTGACTTCGGAAGGCTTCTTCAGCGCGCCCAGCGAGTCGAAGTCGCGGCCGCTGGCCACCCGCAGCTCGTCGACGGCGACCAGGCGGGCGCTGAAGTTGGGCGGGGAGGCCGACGGGTCGGAGACGCTGGCGTCCAGTTGGGCGACCACGTCCCAGTAGGAGGCACTGCGGAACGCCATCCGCTCGCGTTCGCGCTGCACGATGATGCGGGTGGCCACCGACTGGACGCGGCCCGCCGACAGCTTCGGCGCGACCTTCTTCCACAGCACGGGGCTGACCTCGTAGCCGTACAGCCGGTCCAGGACGCGTCGGGTCTCCTGCGCATCTACCAGGTCGATGTCCAGGTCGCGGGGGTTCTCCGCGGCGTTGCGGATCGCCGGCTCGGTGATCTCGTGGAACACCATCCGTTTGACCGGGATGCGCGGTTTCAGGGTCTCCAGCAGGTGCCAGGCGATCGCCTCGCCCTCCCGGTCACCATCGGTGGCCAGATAGAGCTCGTCGACGTCTTTGAGCAGGCCCTTGAGCTCGGCAACGGTGCTCTTTTTGTCGGGGCTGACGATGTAGAGCGGTTCGAAGTCGGCGTCGACGTTGACGCCCAATCGCGCCCAGGCTTCGGTCTTGTACTTCGCCGGTACGTCGGCGGCGTTGCGCGGCAGGTCTCGGATATGTCCTCGGGAGGACTCCACGACGTAATTGCGTCCCAGGTAGCTCGCAATTTTCCGTGCCTTGGTCGGCGACTCGACAATGACGAGCCGCCGCACGGGTGTTTGATCGCCATTGCGGGCGCTCACCGTCTTAGAGTCAGCCACCTTGCGCTTACCACTCCACTTCTGTCCGCACCGCCGCGTCACGCCGCCGGTGGACAACTGACAATCTCGCACTCACGCCCGTGCCGATGCAAACCGGCGCTCAGCAGTGCATTGTCTCAAAGACCGCCCGCATGGCCCGGAATCGTGGCTCCGACACGCGGCCATTGACTCAACGCCTCGGGGTCCGCGGGCGGTTCCCCGACGTTTTCGACCAGCCGCGACAACCTGCGGCGGCCGGTGATCCGCAGCGCCGGATGGCCGCCACGAGTCCCGATCAGGGTGGGCGCGATCCCCACCCGCATCATCGCCGAGGCCAGCGGCTCGTGGGTGTCCGGTGCGTGCGGGTCGAGGCCGAGTAGGTATCGGTCGTCCTCGGCGGTTCCGGCCGCCAGTGTCCATGCTCGTAGTTCACGTGGTCCCGGCAGCCATTGCGGCGGCACCGTTTTGACCGCCCCGCGGGTCCAGGCCTGCGCCAGCGCGCGCAGGCGCGTGTCAACCGCAGTCCGCACCAGCGGGGTGTCTTCCTCGGTGCGCGTGACCTCGGACGGCAGACCGGCTTCGCCGATCAACTCGGCCAGTGCCACAGCTCGCCAGGGGGCGTCGACCACGACCGACAGTCGCGCGCCATCGCCCACCACGACGATCTGTCCCGGGCCAGCCAGCACCCCGGTGAGGTCGGCAACGCTGGGCGGCACCGACTCTGCCGAAAAGAAGGAAAGCTGGCTCACGTCACCGACAGTAAGCCGGTCCACCATCCGGCGGCAGCCGGGGCGGTCCTACCTGCCCGAAACGAAACCCCCCGGCTTAGCTCCGTTGGCGGGAGCTGCCCGGGGGGTGACGTCAAATTCCGTGGCTCAGACGGCGCGGACGCCCGTGGCCTGAGGGCCCTTGGGGCTCTGGCCGACCTCGAACTCCACCCGCTGGTTCTCCTCGAGGGTGCGAAAGCCGGACCCTTGGATTTCCGTGTAGTGGACAAACACGTCCGCCGACCCGTCTTCAGGCGCAATGAAGCCGAAGCCCTTTTCTGCGTTGAACCACTTCACAGTTCCCTGTGGCATTTGTCGATCTTTCCTTACTCTTCTTGCCCGGTGCAGTGCGCACCGTTGTTCGGGGCACCGATTTTCGCTGCCCCGGGCCTGTTCCGGCCGCCGTACCCTGGCGGTCGGTCGATGCTGCCACCGACACACCCCCGCGGGTACTGCGGCCGCAACCACAGATCCTGCGAAGGCTTAACACGAACACAGAAGCTACGACCGTCCATCAGTCAACCATGTTCGTCGCGCCGAGGACAGACTGCGGTGCCGAAATCTCGGCCGAAGGGTGAACAATACGGCGGCGGGCATTCGAGGCCGGCGGTTCAGCGAGGCTCGACGTAGGAGAGGCGAAGCTGGGACCGCCGCATAAACCCGGCGGTTCAGCGAGGCTCGACGTAGGAGAGGCGAAGCTGGGACCGCCGCATAAACCGGGCAATTTAAGATGGGACCAACGATGGCGAATTTCGGCGGTGAATTGCTGGCCGCCGCGCTCGCCGGGGTGGAAACGGGTGAGGATCCACTGCGTCACGTCGCCGACCTGCCGGCGTCGGCGGGCCGTACCGCAGCCTGGCCGAAGTGGGCCGATCCCGACGTGATCAGCGCCTTTACCGGGCGCGGGATCGAGGCGCCGTGGTCGCATCAGCTGGCCGCCGCCGACCTGGCGCACGCCGGGAGTCACGTGGTGATCAGCACCGGCACGGCCTCGGGGAAATCGCTGGCCTATCAACTCCCGGTGCTGCAGGCACTGGCGACCGATCCGCGCGCCCGGGTGCTCTACCTGTCACCGACCAAGGCGCTGGGGCACGATCAGCTGCGCGCTGCGCACAGCCTGACCGCGGCGGTGCCACGCCTCAGTGGCGCGGCCGGAGCCGTGGCGCCCACCGCCTACGACGGCGACAGCGCCGCCGAGATCCGCCGGTTCGCCCGGGAGCGGTCCCGCTGGGTGTTCTCCAACCCGGACATGATCCACCTGTCGCTGCTGCGCAACCACGTCCGCTGGGCGGCCTACCTGCGCGGGCTGCGCTTCGTGATCGTCGACGAGTGCCACTACTACCGGGGAATCTTCGGCTCACACGTGGCGATGGTGCTGCGACGGCTGCTGCGGTTGTGCGAGCGCTATGCGGCGCCGGGTGCGGCGGCCGGGCCCACCCTGATCTTCGCCAGCGCGACCACCGCGTCACCGGGCGCCAGCGCGTCGGCGCTGATCGGCCGGCCCGTCGCCGAGGTTACCGAGGACGGCTCGCCGCACGGGGCCCGGACGGTGGCCCTGTGGGAGCCGGCGCTGCGCACCGATATGACGGGCGAGAACGGTGCGCCGGTGCGCCGCGCCGCCGGTACCGAGGCGGCCCGGGTGATGGCCGACCTGATCGCCGAGGGGGCCCGCACCCTGACCTTCGTGCGCTCGCGTCGCGGGGCGGAACTCACCGCGCTGGCGGCCCGCACCCGGCTGGAATCGGTCGCCCCGGCGCTGGTCGACAAGGTCGCCTCCTACCGGGCCGGCTACCTGGCCGAGGATCGCCGTGCCTTGGAGCGCGCGCTGGCCGACGGTGAGCTCTATGGCCTGGCGACTACCAACGCCCTGGAACTCGGTGTGGACATCGCCGGGTTGGATGCGGTGGTGATGGCCGGCTTCCCCGGCACGGTGACCTCGTTCTGGCAGCAGGCCGGCCGGTCGGGTAGGCGGGGCCAGACGGCACTGATCGTCTTGGTCGCTCGCGACGACCCGCTGGACACCTATTTGGTGCATCACCCCGCGGCGCTGCTGGACAAGCCGATCGAACAGGTGGTGATCGACCCGGGAAACCCCTACGTGCTGGGGCCGCAGCTGCTGTGTGCGGCCGCCGAACTGCCGTTGACCGTCGCCGAAGTGGCGCAGTTGGGCGCCGAGCAGGTGGCCGACGGTCTGGTCGACGACGGACTGTTGCGACGGCGGTCGCAGAAGTACTTCCCGGCGCCCGGGCTCGAACCGCACGCGACGGTGGAGATCCGCGGGTCGGCGGGCGGGCAGGTGGTGATCGTGGAAGCCGGCACCGGCCGCCTGCTGGGCAGCGTCGACGCCGGGCGAGCGCCGGCCACGGTGCACACCGGCGCGGTGTATTTGCATCAGGGTGAAAGTTATGTGGTCGATTCGCTGGATACCGAGCGGCAGATCGCGTTCGTGCACGCCGAGGACCCCGGCTACGCCACGTTCGCACGCGAGATCACCGACATCGACGTGACGGGGCAAGGCGAACGCGCCTGGTTCGGTCCGGTCAGTCTCGGCCTGGTGCCGGTGACCGTGACGCGCCAGATCGTCGGCTATCTGCGGCGGCTGCCGACCGGGGAGGTGCTGGACTTCATCGACCTGGACGTTCCGCCGGCGACGTTGCCCACCATGGCGGTGGTCTACACCGTCACTGCCGCCGCGCTGGCGGACCGCGGGGTCGCCGGACCTGCGATCCCCGGGGCGTTGCACGCCGCCGAGCACGCGGCGATCGGGCTGCTCCCGCTGGTGGCCAGCTGCGATCGCGGCGACATCGGAGGCCTGTCCACCGCGGTGGGCCCGGACGCGCTGGGCGGCCTTCCCAGTGTCTTTGTCTACGACGGCCACCCCGGTGGCGCCGGCTTCGCCGAGCGCGGGTTCCGCGCGGCGGCCACCTGGCTTACCGCCACCGCGGAGGCGATCGAATCCTGCGAGTGCCCGCACGGCTGCCCGTCGTGCGTGCAATCGCCCAAGTGCGGTAACGGCAATGACCCGTTGGACAAGGAAGGCGCGGTGCGAGTGCTGCGATTGGTGCTCGGCAACCTCGACGGCTCGCCCGCGGGCCCGGAATGACTGCGGGAGTCGGCCGACCCCCCGAACGGCCGACTCCCCCGAGCCCTTACCCCGTCAACTGCGTCGCAGTGACGAGCGTCACCGCGCGACGGGACACGCGGGACAGTAAGACGAACGGTCGAGAGATGCGATCCGTTCCCAAACCGGCACATGACCGGATGCGGCCGTAAGTTACCGGCTGCAACGGACCCCCCGCAACTCGGGGGCGCGCCGTCCGGCGGCAAGCGAGCGTCGAATCCGGGAAATTACTCACTGTTGACGCTGGTAGAAGGGCAGTAGTCGTAATATCCCGACTTATGGCGCACGACTGGTTGCTGGTAGAAACCCTCGGGAGTGAACCGGTAGTCGTCGCGCAGGGCCGCCAGCTGAAGAACCTCGTGTCGCTGGCCCAGTTCCTGAGACGCAGCCCACACCTCGCGGCTATTCACACCGCGATCGCCGAATCGGTTCGGACCGGGCAGGCCCTGGCCAGCATCACGCCCCGCCGCGATCGGGTGATCCGCACCGAACCGGTGGTGATGTCCGATGGCCGGGTGCACGGGGTGCACGTCTGGACGGGACCGGCCGACATGGAGCCGCCCGAGCGCCCCATCCCCGGCCCGTTGAAGTGGGACCTGACGCTGGGGGTGGCCACTGACACCAGGGAGTCGCTGATCAATAGCGGCAAGGACCCGGAGGTGGAGGCCACTCACGGCCGCGCGTTCGTCGAAGAGTTGCCCGCCCGTGAGTTCAGCCCGAACGAGAACAAGGTGCTGGCCCTGGCGATCCGCGCCGAGCCCGGACAGACCATCTGCAGCAGTTGGGATGTCACCGATTTCACCGGTGAGACCATTCGGGTGGGCTTCGTGGTCCGCACGGCGCGCGAGACCGTCCCCGGCGGGCGGGTGCATCTGGTGACACGCGGGATGAACTGGCGCTGCCAGTTCGATGGCGTAGTGCAACGCCCCGACTACTTGGCACAGCAGATCCTGCGCGCACTGGCCCAGCCGGGCGTGTACCGGGCCATGGGCGATCTGTCCAACCGGCGACTGCTGAAGTGGCTGGATGAGCCGTGTCCGCTCTACGACTGGCGCAATCCGGCGGCATCGCGGGTTCACCCAGACGATCAGGAGCGGGCCACCCGGATGGAGAACGAGATGGCCCGCTCGCAAGGGCCGGTCAGCGGGGTGCTGCGACTGCGCCAGCACGACGGCGGCTGGGCGCCGGTCCACGTGACCATCACCCAGGTGGAACTCGACGAGGGGACCGTGGCCGGGATGGTCGCGCTGCGACTGCCTAACGAGGCCGAACTCGCCGAGGCCGGCTTGAGCGCTGCTGGGAAGGCTCCCTAGCCGGCGGGCCCGGCGCGCGCCGTCGCCCGGGCGGGGCCAAATCGCCAACCGGGCACCGGCATCGCAGCGGTGATCACCACATCGAGTCCGTCGACCGTGCAGCTGATTTCACCGGCGCGCATCCGCGCGCCCAGCATCCTGGCGTGCGCGCAGGCCTCGGCGGGTCCGGCGGGCACCCGGCCCGCGCCGGCCAGGGCCGCCAGGTCGGCGATGGCCTGGGCACGGTGTCGGGCGATGACCGCCCCACCGAGCACGAAGCCGCCGCCGGTGACGCTGAGCAGCACCGCGACCATCGCGGCCGCGGCCACGGTGGCCCCGCCGGCCTCACCGCGACTGCTCGACCGCGGAGACCGCTTCGGCGCTGATCGCCAAGCCGGGCAACAGAGCCGGCCGGGCGGTGACGCGGGCAACCACCACGTCACCTTCGGAGCGCAGCCGGACCGTCGCACCGTCGGGCGCGATTCGTCGTACCACCACGGCGACCGCCGAGGCGTCGCCGCGCGCCGCGAGCCGGGCGGCTTCCCGCGCGGCGTCGACGCAGCGGATTTGGGCGGACACCGCGGTGATCCCGGCCAGGCAGAACACCAGCACGCAGACCAGGGTCGCCAGCGCGAACGCCGCCTCGACCGTGCTGGCGCCGGTGTCCCCGACGAATCGCGCACGGCCGCGCACGACCCGTCAGACCTTGGTGTTTAGCGCGCGCCCGATCACCCGGTTCAGTGCCGACACGATCGAATCACCGGTGACCACCGTGTAGAGGATCGCGCCGAACGCCGCGGCAGCGATCGTCCCGATCGCGTACTCCACCGTGGACATCCCGGAGTCATCGGATGCCAGCAGCACCATCTTCAGTGATAGAACGCGAAACATGTTGCGCGTCTGAGTTATACGTGTGCTCACACAACCTCCTTCATCGGTAACCTTTTCCGGCTGGTGGGGCCTGTCGGCGATGCATCGCCCGATCACAGCAGGCCCGACCGCAGCACATCGCCGGCCAGGCCGGCCACGACGGGCACGATGCCCAGGCACACGAATGCGGGCAGAAAGCACAGTCCGAGCGGCCCGGCGATCAACACCCCGGCCCGCTCTGCGGCGGCCGTCGCCGAATGCGCCGCCTCGTCGCGACACTGCGTGGCAAGTTCGCCGAGCCCACCGGCCAGCGCGGTGCCCGATGATCCCGAGCGTCGGGCCATGCGTAGCACCGCGGTAGTCGTCGGGTCGAGTGCGCCGGCAGCCTGACCGTTCGGCGCGGACCAGGCCACGCCCGGTTCGGCACCCAGCGCCAGCAGGTCCGCCCCGCGGTGCAATGCCGCCGCGAGCGCCGGCGACGCGTGCCGGGCGGTGGCCGTAGCCGCCCCGGACACGGACATCCCCGCGGTCAGACAGAGCGCGAACACCTCGAGGTCGGCCGCCAGGGCCAACGCATCGGAGCCTGGGACTGGCTGCCGTGGGGACGGCCGCTCTGGCCGGGGTGGCCGGGCCCGCCCCCGCGCCGTCGCCGGTCCGGCGGCCGCGAGTACCGCCGCCGCCAGCAAGATCGCAGCGGCGCTCATAGGACACCGCCCGCCTGAGCGGTGATCCGGTCTGACCACAGCAGCCCGGCACAGACCAGACCTATCCCGATCAGCGACAGCACCCCGCCCGTTCCGCCGAGCAGAAAGACCACCGGCCGAGCTCCGATCAGCTGCCCCAGCAGCACGCCGAGCAGCGGCAGACAGGCCAAGAGCGTCGCCGAGGCCCGGGCGCCGGCCATGCCGGCTTCGGCACGCGCCGAGAACCTTTGCCGGGCAGCGATATCGCGTTGCGCGGCGTGCATCAACGTGGCGATCGCCAAGCCGTGGTGCCCGCCGAGTTCCCAATAGGCCGCCAGCCGCTCCCACTGCGACGGCAGCGCCGAGGACACGCCCGCCTCACGCAGGCCGGTCGCGACATCGGCCCCGAGCCGCGCCCGAGCGGCGACACCGCCCAGGCCGGCGGCCACCGCGGGATGCTCGGATTCGGCGGCCGCCAGAGCGAACGCCCGCACCGGGTGCGCTCCGACGCGCAGCTCACCGGCCAGCGCATCCAGCGCGGTCTCCAGGGCGCGCGCCTCCGCAACGGCCCGACCCCGGCGCAGACCACGGCGGCGACGCAGGACGGCAGTGGTTCCCAACACGACGGCAGCCAGACAGGTGCTGCGCGGCAGGACCAGTGCGGCCAGCACAGCGACGCCGGCCACCCCGCCGATAAGGCTCCCACGACTGACCCACCCGGCGACCGCACCGCGGCCCGGGCGGCCGGCCGGTGCGATGCGGCGGCGTGGCGAAGCACCGAGCAGGATCGCCGCTGCCAGCGCCAGTGCCGCAGTCGCGGGCCCGCTCACGCCGGCATCCGCTCGCGCAGCAGGGCGCGGAATTCGGCGGCGTGGTCGGTCAGTCCGCGTCCGATTTGCCACACCGCCGCGACCTGCACCTGCCCGGCGGCAGTGCGGCGCAGCATCGAGATGTCAGTGAGTCGCCGCAGGCCGGCGCGGTCCCGCCCGACGTGCATCAGCACCTGGACCGCTGATACCAGCTGACTGTGCAGGCCGGCGCGGTCCAGACCACCCAAAGCGGCAAGCGCTTCCAGGCGGGCCGGAACCTCGGCCGAACTGTTGGCGTGTACGGTCCCGGCACCGCCATCGTGGCCGGTGTTCAATGCGGCCAGCAGGTCGACCACTTCGGCGCCCCGAACCTCGCCGACCACCAACCGATCCGGCCGCATCCGCAGCGCTTGCCGGACCAGATCGCGCAAGCTCACCTCGCCGGCACCTTCGACGTTGGCCGCGCGGGCCACCAGTCGGACCAGGTGGGGGTGGCGAGGTTGCAGCTCGGGCGCATCCTCCACGCACACCACCCGCTCGCCTTCGCTGACTGCGCCGAGCAGAGCGGCCAGCAGGGTTGTCTTTCCGGCTCCCGTACCGCCGGAGACCAGAAACGCCAGCCGGGCGGCGATGATCTCGGACAGCAGGGCGGCGGCCTGCGGCGCAATGGCGCCCGCGGCGGTCAGTGCGACCAGGTCCTGGGTGGCCGGACGCAGCACCCGCAACGACAAGCACGTCCCGTCGGCCGCAACCGGGGGCAGAATCGCGTGCAGGCGCACGCTGAACTCGCCGGTGCCGCCGACGTTGAAGCCGTGCAGCTGCCCGTCTACCCACGGCTGGGCGTCGTCGAGCCGACGTCCCGCAGCGACCGCCAGCCGCTGCGCCAGCCGTCGCACAGCGGCTTCATCGGCAAACCGGATCTCGCTGCGCCGCAATCCCGCTCCGTCGTCGACCCACACCGCATCCGGGGCGGTGACGAGAACGTCGGTGGTGGCCGGGGCACACAGCAGTGGTTCCAGCACGCCGGCGCCGGTCAGTTCGGTCTGCAGAACGCGCAGGCTGGAGAGCATTTCGGTATCGCCGAGCACACCGCCGGATTCAGCCCGGATCGCTGCGGCCACGGCGCGGGGGTGCAGCTCCGATGACCCAGACTCTGAGGCCAGGCGTTCCCGGACCCGGTCGATCAGCGAATCCCTCATGACGCCAGGTCTTTCCGGTGTGGCAACAGTTGAAGGACCCGGCCGGCCGCCGCCGTCAGTGCGGAGCGGCGGTGCAAGCGCAGACCCGCGTGTTCGAGGCGCTCGGCCAGTCGGGGTTCGGCGCGCAACGCGGCCAGCAGCGGCAACCCGACGATCTCTGCCACCTCCGCAGCCCGAAGTCCGCCGGGAGACGGTCCGCGCACGACCAGGCCGACGTGCGGATTCACCGCGCGCAACCGCGGTGCGACCGCGGCGCCGGCCACGCACGACCGTACGTCGCAGGAGCTGATTACAACCACGAGATCGGCGGCGCTCAGCGCGGTTTCGGCGGGATCGACCAACGACCGGGGAAGGTCGCAGACCACGGTGACCCCGCCACGACGGCCCGCATCCACGACAGCGTCGACGGTGCCGGCGTCGACGTCAGTGGCCTGATAGGCCGAGTCGCCCCGGCTGGCACTGGAGAGCACACTGACCCCGCGCTGGCGGGGCAGCGCTTCGCGCAGCGCCGACCAGGTCAGCCGCCCGCTGTGCTGCGCCAAGTCGCGCCAGCGCAGGCCGGCAGCGTTCTCGGTGCCCACCAGCAGATCGATGCCCCCGCCCCACGCGTCGAGGTCGACCAGCAGCGCATCACCGGCATGCTGGGCCAGTGCCGTTGCCAGCAGCGATGCGCCCGCTCCCCCGCGTGCGCCGATCACCGCGATGACGTCGCCGCGGCGCGCCCCGTCGCGCACCGACTCACCGGCTTCGGCCAGGGCGGCCACCAGCTCATTGCCTTCGGCGGGCAGGGCAAGCACCCGGTGCGCCCCGACGGCGACGCCGGCTTGCCAGGTGAGGGTGCTGGGTGGGCCGCCGGCGAGCACGACGACGTGGGGGCGGCGCGGCAACCGGGCCGGACCGCACCGGGCGGCAGCCTCCTCGTCCAGCACCACGGCGGCGGCAGCCGACCACGCCCTGCGGTTCGGTATCTCGGTGCCGAGGTGAATGACGCGTACACCCGCCGCCGCGGCCACCCGGTCCAGCTCGTCGCGCAGCACCGGTTCGGTAACAAGGGCCAGCAGGCCGGCGGCTGTGCTCACCGCCTCACTGTGGCGCGACGCCGCCCGGCGCAACACCCGATCCGTGGCAAGTGTGGATGAAATTTCCAACTGGGGATAACTCGAAGTTATGCGTTATCGCTAGAACCAAACTAATCGTACGAAAAGCTGAATCTGCAACACGTTCCAGTCAGTGTGAGGACTCTCCGGCGAACTAATTACCGGATAAAAAAGACGACCCCCGCCAGGGGGGGAGGAGGCGGAGGTCGTCGCGTATCAACCCCGGGGGGTCGGGCCGATACACCCTCAGCATAAGCCGAGTGATGCCACTATACACACGAATGGGTGGTCCGGCGCAAGTGTTTGCAAGTGTTGCTATCAAATGGCGACCTAAATCTCGCACTACGTGTGAAGTGCTCTTTCTTCCGTAGCACCGGGCTAGCAGACCGCTCGCACCTATGCTGTGGCGGTGACCGCATCCACCCCGCAGCCGCACTCAGCGCCTACGTCAGCAACCGACCCTGCGGCACCTTTCCCGGCCCCTCGAACCCGTACGGCAGCGTTCCTGGACCTCGATCAGACGGTCATTGCGAAGTCCAGCGCGTTGGCCTTCAGCAAACCCTTTATGGACCAGGGACTGATCAACCGTCGGACCGTGCTCAAGTCGAGTTATGCGCAATTCCTGATGCTGTTGTCCGGCGCTGACCACGATCAGATGGAGCGAATGCGCGCCCACCTGACCAACATGTGCACCGGCTGGAACGTGGAACAGGTCAAGGCGATCGTCAACGAGACGATGCACGACATCGTCACGCCGCTGATCTTCGCCGAGGCGGCTGAGCTGATCGCCGATCACAAACTCTGCGGCCGCGACGTGGTGGTGGTGTCGGCCTCCGGCGAGGAGATCGTGGCGCCCATCGCCCGAGCGCTGGGCGCCACCCATGCCATGGCGACGCGGATGGTCGTGGCCGACGGCAAGTACACCGGCGAGATCGCGTTCTACTGCTACGGCGAAGGCAAGGTGCAGGCCATCCGCGAGCTGGCCGCTCGCGAGGGCTATCCGCTGGAGCACTGCTACGCCTACTCGGACTCGATCACCGACCTGCCGATGCTGCAGGTGGTCGGGCACCCGTCGGCGGTGAACCCCGACCGCGCACTCCGCAAAGAGGCGATCGCCAACGGCTGGCCGGTGCTGACCTTCTCGCGGCCGGTGTCGCTGCGTGACCGCATCCCCGCGCCCTCCGGTGCCGCGCTGGCCACCACTGCCGCGGTCGGCGTCAGCGCACTGGCTGCCGGCGCGCTGACCTACTCCCTGCTGCGACGACTGGTGCCCTGATCCCGCCTCCAGCAAATATCGCTGATCACAATCCGATGACGCGGCACCCGCCATATGCGATTGGGCCTTGCTGTGTCGTGCGTCACGTAGTACAAAGGAAGCACGGAAGCCGGTAAGGCCAGGGTCGACCCGGAAGAGAAGGATCGATCTCCCGAGCCGCACTTCCCAGTACGGAGAGCGGTACCCACGCGGAGCCACAGCCGCGAAGATGGCAGAAGTGTTGCGGGCCTGCGTAATTGCGGAACGTGATCGGTGTTGCCAACCCTTTGGGTGGGGTTGCAGCCGAAGAACACCGCAGGAGCGCCGAGGCCACCCACGCAGCCCAAGTTGGACGCTTGGTAACCGTGTACCGTGCTAGCGGGCGGCGAGCCGAATCATTCGGAGCGCCGCCCGCTTCGTTAGTTCCAGGCCCAGCTCGAGCGGCCCGAATCGGCGCCTAGCGACCCGCCTCAGCAATCCCCAGCGCATCGAGCGCACCGGTGCGCATCGCACCGCAACACAGCAGCAGCCAGGCGCTGACACCCTCGGTTGAACCGGTCGCGAAGTCGGCCGCCGCCCGCCGGTAGTCGCGCGCGTTGCGCATCCAGGTCACCTCGGGCACTCCCAGCCCATGACGGTCCAAACCGCTGGCGATCGTGACCAGCCGGGCCGCCCCGCGGGCCACCACTCCGTCGGCGCTGCCGAACGGCGCCAGCGTCAGCAACTCACCGTGCACC
>NZ_JRMM01000009.1:0-64616 GCF_000972905.1 Mycobacterium sp. UM_Kg27 | reverse complement strand
TGTGTATAAGAGACAGGGCCAGGATGTTGGTCGGGTCCTGCGGGAAGTTGGCCCAGCCGTCGTATTCACCGGTGTAGATGTCCGAGGCGATGTGCTCGGTCGGGGTGGGGTTCAGGCTCAGCGGAATGTCGACGAACGGCAGGTGCTGGTCGCCCGCGAATTGGAAGCGATCGAGGATGCCGCCGATCGGATTGTTCGGGTCACCGATCAGGACGACGTGCATGTTGCCCAGCTGATCCAGCGTCGGGTAGCCGACGGTCCCGGCGTTGGTGATCAGGTTGTTCATCTCGATGGTCGCGATGGCAGCGCTTTGCGAGTACCCGAACACCGTCACGTTGTCGCCGGCCAGCAGCTGCGCCAGGATCGCCTGGTTGAGCAAGCCCACCCCGGTGTTCAGCGAGGTGCCGAAGTCCATCGGCGATTGGTCCGGGATGCACACGAACGGGCAGAACTGCTCCGGCGTGGCCAACCCCTGGAAGTTGTAGCCGGGGAACGTCGGCTGGTCAGTGAAGAGCGGCGATGACGGTTGCAGGTAACCGGCGAGGATCTGGCCCAGGTAGGGCCCGACACCGGGATCGGGCACGCCGGTGCCGCTCATGATCCAGCCCGCATCGGCCAGCAGCCGCAGCCGAATCGCCAGCTGGTCCACGCGGTAGGCCGCCGCCGAGGACAGCGCCGACGTCAGGCCCAAAACCGTGCCACACAGCAGCGCCAGCAGCATCGCGCCCGCCGGCCGCAACCGACCAGTCGTCATCGCGACCTCCCCCGGCCCGGCATTACGACAGCAGCGACGCTAGCCACCCGGCGGGTGCCGCCGACCCGATCACCGCAAAATTCAGGATTCTTTAATTCGCGATGCGAAACGCCCCGCTGCCAATCACGGCGCTAAACCTGGCGCAATCCCGCCTTCGGGCCGCGCGGGCTACATCGTTATTCTGTGCGCCATGGCAGCTGACCTTGTACCGATCCGCCTCACGGTGACCGATGGTGACCGCTACACCCTGTGGGCGCCGAGCTGGCGTGACTCCGGTGACGAGTGGCAGGCGTTCCTGGGCAGGGACGAGGACCTCTACGGTTTCGCCACCGCCGCCGACCTGATCGCGTTCGTACGAGTCAACGCCAACAACGACCTGGTCGACCACCCGGCCTGGCCGCAGCTTGTTCAGGCCAACGCCCACAAGCTGGACCCGGGCCGCAATCGGCAGTACGACCTGATCGCGGTCGAAGAACTGCTGACCGAGAAGCCGACCAAGCAGTCCGTCCAGGCACTGGCCAATGCCCTGGAGATCGTCTCGGCGATCGGCTCGGTATGTGACCTGACCGCGGTGACGAAGTTCTTCAACGGCAACCCCAACCTGGGCTGGCTAGCCGGCGGCGTCGACAACTTCACCGGCCGGGCCGGGCGCAAGCGCTGGGAGCTGATTGCCGAGATCATCGGCCGCAACTGGGGCGGTGTGCTGACCGCGATCGAAGAGATCATCACCACGCCCGACGTCGACGCCGGCGCGGTGTCGCAGGCGGCCGAGGAGCTGGCCGCAGAAGCCCCGGCCGAGCCGGAGCCGGCCGACGAGGACGTCGAGGACACCGGGACTACCGACGACGAGAGCGGTGCGGACGAGGCGGCCGCCGCGCCGGCCGAGCGGGCCTCGGGCGACCGGGTGGTGCTTGGCGGCGACGCCAACTTCTGGACCAAGGTGGGCATCGATCCGATTCGGATCATCACCGACAACGGGACCTTCTTCACGCTGCGCTGTTACCTCGGCGACCAGCCCGTGTTCCTGGGCCGCAACGGCCGGATCAGCGTGTTCGGTTCCGAACGCGCCCTGGCCCGCTACCTGGCCGACGAGCACGACCACGACCTGTCGGATCTGAGCACCTACGACGACATCCGGACCGCCGCCACCGACGGTTCGCTCTCGATCGACATCACCGATGACAACGTCTACGTGCTCTCCGGGATGACTGACGACCTCACCGACGGGCCGGACGCGGTGGACCGTGAGCAGCTCGATCTGGCCGTCGAGTTCCTGCAGGACGTGGGCACCTACGCCGAGGACGGCGTCGTCGCCGACACCCTGCAGCCCGACCGTCCGCTGGGCCGCATGGTCAGCTACGTCCTCGACCGCGAATCGGTCAACGAGCCGCAGCGCCCGTACGCGCCCGCCGTCAAAGAATGGGAGCAGCTCGAACAGTTCGTGCAGTCGCGACTGCGGCGCGAATAAGACTGCGCGCCCGGTCGGTTGAACGGGCGGAAGCCGCACGCAGGAAGACGTGCACACTACTGCGGAATTCACCTCGAATTAGGGCAATCAATTGCTCCAATTCATTGCCGAGCGGTCATATTCACGACTAACATCTGGCCCGATAACACTCGGGCCGAGCCGTGCGGTTTGCGGGGGCCTTCCAATTCGAAAGGACTACACATGCGCAAGGCGACACAGCGGGCCGCAGCAGTATCCGCAGCAGTTTTGGGAGTCGCGCTGATCGGCACGGGTTGCAACGGCACCGCCAAGGAGAAGACCAGCGAAGCCCTGAGCTCGGCCAGCTCGGTTGCGTCCTCGGCCAGCTCGGTGATCTCGTCCGCGGTCAACTCGCCGTCAGAGGAGAGTGCCGCCAGCTCGACCGTGATCACCGGGGCCGACGGCAAGGAATACACCGTCTCCGGGCCGATTCTGGCCAAGCTCGATTCCCTGGACGCGACCGCCAAGCAGGATCTGGGCGAGCCCACCGGTGCCGAGCAGAAGAACCCCGACGGCGGCATCTACCAGCAGTTCGACGGCGGCGTGATCGTTCACACCACCCGTTCTTACGTGGTGTGGGGCAAGATCCGCGACAAGTGGAACGAGCTGGGCGGTTCGCAGGGCAAGCTCGGCTACCCGACCAGCGACGAGACCACCAACGCTGACGGGTCCAAGCAGACCACCTTCGAGCACGGCATCATCACGTGGAAAGAGGGCGACCCCGAAGCCACTGTCACCGAGCACTGATACCTGGATCGAAGGCCGGGCAATCGCCAGCGATTGTCCGGCTTTCGCCGGTTTCGCCGGTGAATCAGTCGATCAAAGCGGCATATTGCGGCTTGATCACTTCTTCGATGATCTGCACCCGCTGATCGAACGGGATGAACGCCGACTTCATCGCGTTCACCGTGAAGCGCTGCAGATCGGTCCAGCCGTACCCAAAGGTCTCGGCCAGCACCAGCATCTCCTTGCTCATCGTGGTGTCGCTCATCAGCCGGTTGTCGGTGTTGATCGTCACCCGCAGCCGAGCCCGGGCCAGCAGATCGAAAGGATGCTCGGCGATGCTGTCTACCGCCCCGGTCTGCACATTGGAGCTCGGGCACAACTCCAGCGGGACCCGCTTGTCACGCAGGATCGCCGCCAGCCGGCCCAGCCGCACCGTCCCGGCTGGATCTTCCGGGTCGACGGTGATGTCGTCGGTGATGCGCACCCCGTGCCCCAGCCGGTCGGCCCCGCAGAATGCGATTGCCTCGTGAATGGAGGGCAGCCCGAAGGCCTCGCCGGCGTGAATGGTGAAGCGCGCGTTGTGGTCACGCATGTACTCGAACGCGTCCAGATGCCGGCTCGGCGGATAGCCGGCCTCGGCGCCGGCGATATCGAAGCCGACCACGCCCTTGTCGCGGAACCGGATGGCCAACTCGGCGATCTCGCGGGACAGCGCGGCGTGGCGCATGGCGGTGACCAGGCAGCGCACCGTGATCTCCCGGCCGGCGGCCGCCGCATCGCGCTCGCCGTCGGCAAACCCGGCCAGCACCGCATCGGTGACCTCGTCGAACGACAACCCGCCCTCGATGTGCAGTTCGGGCGCGAATCGCACCTCGGCGTAGACGACGGCGTCGGCGGCCAGATCCTCGACGCATTCGCGGGCAACCCGATGCAGTGCGTCGGCGGTCTGCATCACGGCCACGGTGTGGCTGAACGGTTCGAGATAGCGCTCCAGCGAGCCGCTGTGCGATCGGGTGCGGAACCAGGTCGCCAGCGCCTCGGGATCGGTCTCGGGAAGGTCGTCGTAGCCGACCTGGCCGGCGATGTCGACGACGGTGGCCGGGCGCAGGCCGCCGTCCAGGTGATCGTGCAGCAGCGCCTTGGGGACCCGCCCGATGGTCTCCAGGCTCACTGGTGTACTCATGGCTTCATCATGGGGTCGCCTCGATGATCAGGGGACGCGGCAGCGGCGGTGTGTCGCCGACGCGGTAGCCGCCGCCGAGTTCGGCCAAGGCCGGGACGATCCGCTCGGGGGTCTCGGTGTACAGCGTGAACAGCGTGTCGCCGGCCGCCACCGGGTCACCGGGCCGGCGGTGAATCCGCACCCCTGCCCCGTGCTGCACCCGCTCGCCCGGCCGGGACCGGCCCGCGCCGAGGCGCCATGCGGCCAGGGCCACCGCCATCGCATCGATGTCACCCATGAAGCCGCCACGCTGCGCAGTCACGGTCTCGGTGCACGCTCCCAGCGGCAACGGCACGCCCAGATCCCCGCCCTGGGCGGCGACCATCGCAGCGAATCGGTCCATCGCGGTGCCGTCACACAGGGCCTGCTCCGGGTCGGCGCCGTCGATCCCGGCCAGTGCCAGCATCTCGCTCGCCAGCCGCACTGTCAGTGCCACCACATCGGCCGGACCGCCACCGGCCAGTACGTCGAGGGCTTCGGCCACCTCGATGGCGTTGCCGACCGCGCACCCCAGTGGCGTGCTCATCTCGGTGAGCAGGGCTCGGGTGGCGACCCCGTGCGCCGCGCCCAGCCCGACCATCATCCGGGCCAGTTCCCGGGCCTGCTCGACGGAGCGCATGAACGCGCCCGACCCGACTTTGACGTCCAAGAGCAGGGCTGCGGTGCCCTCGGCGAGCTTCTTGCTCATCACCGAACTGGCGATCAGCGGTAGGGATTCCACGGTGGCGGTGACGTCGCGCAACGCGTAGAGCTTGGCGTCGGCCGGCGCCAGAGTTCCGGCGGCGAAGACCGCCGCGCCGACGCCGGCCACCTGCTCGCGCAGCCGTGCCGTGGGCAGCGCCACCTCGAAACCCGCGATCGATTCCAGCTTGTCCAGGGTACCGCCGGTGTGGCCCAGGCCGCGCCCCGACGCGCTGGGCACCGCAGCTCCGCAGGCGGCAACGACGGCGACCAGCGGCAGGGTGATCTTGTCGCCGACTCCGCCGGTGGAGTGCTTGTCCACCGTTTTCAGGGGCTTGCCGTCGCGGGTCAGGCCGGTGAAGTCCATCCGCTCCCCCGAGGCGATCATCGCCGAGGTCCAGCGCACCGTTTCAGCCGCGTCCATCCCACGCAGGTAGATGGCCATCAGCAACGCCGCCATCTGCTCTTCGGCGACCAGACCCGCGGTGTAGCCGTCAATCAGCCAGTCGATCCCGGCGTCGGGCAGCCGGTGGCCGTCACGCTTGAGGGCGATCAGCGTCGGGGCGTCGAAGGAGGTCAGCACGGTCATGGCAGCGCGGTTCTCGGCAGGAAGTCGGGCCCGAAGGCGTCCGGCAGCAGCTCGCCCAACGGCCGCGGCCCCGCCGGGTGGTCGATAAGCAGCTCGGGACCGCCGTGTTCGAGCAGCACCTGGCGGCATCGGCCGCACGGCATCAGCAGGTTTCCGTCGGCGTTGCTGCACGACAATCCCACCAGCCGTCCGCCGCCGGTGGCGTAGAGGCCGCAGACCACCGCGCACTCGGCACACAGGCCCAGCCCATATGAGACATTTTCCACATTGCAGCCGGTGACCACGCGACCGTCGTCGGTCAGCCCGGCCGCGCCGACGCGCAGTCCCGAGTACGGCGCGTAGGCATTAGCTGCAACATCGATTGCGTTGTGCCGCAACCCATCCCAGTCAATTTCGTGGGGCATTCAACAGATCTCCGCTTCGCCTGAGCGCACCACATCACCTCGTCCGTCCGTCAGCAACGATCAAATTTGAGCGTAGCCGCAGACCTTGACTACTCGTCAGTAACTTCTACGTGGTCGTTTCGGACCTGGTGATGGGTTTAGAGTCCTTGCCGAGGTTTATTGACAGCGATGGCGTTGCGGAGCGACCGTACGCAAGGTATGGCCGGGCGCAGCGGGCCGCTGCAGAAAATTTGGAGGCGCTGATGACGGCGACATCCGCCGATGCGACTGCGCTGCCGGGGGCGCGGTCGGATGCGACGCGATTCCGGCGGCAGAGTCTGTACAAGGGCGACCCGGGAATGTGGGCGTTCGCGCTGCACCGGATCACCGGTGCGACGATCTTCTTCTTCCTGTTCGTCCACGTGCTCGACACGGCCCTGGTGCGGGTAAGCCCGGAGGCCTACAACGCGGTGATCTCGACCTACAAGACCCCGCTGGTCGGCCTGATGGAGCTGGGCCTGGTGGCCGCGGTGCTGTTCCACGGTCTCAACGGGGTCCGGCTGATCCTGATCGACTTCTGGTGGCAGGGCACCCGCTGGCACCGCCAGATGCTGGTGGCCGTCGGCGCCATCTGGCTGGTGGTAATGGTCCCGGTCGTGGTTCGGATCGGCATGCACATGGTGGAGCGGTTCCTATGAGCACAACTGACGTGCAAGGCAGCCGGGGCCCGGTAGCCCCTGTTCGCGGCCTGGACCGCGACCGCCCGGCCAGTCTCGGCGACCCGCGCGCGCCGCAGCGGCACAGCGGGATGCCCAACTTCGAGAAGTACACCTGGCTGTTCATGCGGTTCTCCGGAGCCGTGCTGATCTTCCTGGTGCTCGGGCACCTGTTCGTCATGCTGATGTGGCAGAACGGCGTGTACCGCATCGACTTCAACTACGTGGCGGAGCGCTGGCACTCACCGTTCTGGCAGGTCTGGGACCTGGTCCTGTTGTGGCTGGCGGAACTGCACGGCGGCAACGGCCTGCGCACGATCATCGGCGACTACACCCGCAGCTCTCGCAGCCGGTTCTGGCTGATGACGCTGCTGGCGGTGTCGATCGTCTTCACGCTGGCACTGGGCAGCTACGTGCTGCTGAGCTTCGACGCGAACATTTCTTGACGGCAGATTCGGTAGCGAACGGGTGATATCGCGGTGATTCAAGAACATCGATACGACGTGGTGATCGTCGGTGCCGGCGGCGCCGGGATGCGCGCGGCCGTCGAGGCCGCCCCGCGGGCCCGCACCGCGGTGCTGACCAAGCTCTACCCCACGCGCAGCCACACCGGCGCGGCCCAGGGCGGCATGTGCGCCGCGCTGGCCAACGTCGAGGACGACAACTGGGAGTGGCACGCCTTCGATACCGTCAAGGGCGGGGATTACCTGGCCGACCAGGACGCGGTGGAGATCATGGCCAAGGAGGCCATCGACGCCGTGCTGGACCTGGAGAACATGGGCATGCCGTTCTCCCGGACCCCGGAGGGCCGCATCGACCAGCGCCGGTTCGGCGGGCACACCCGCGATCACGGCAAAGCCCCGGTGCGCCGCGCCTGTTACGCCGCCGACCGGACCGGCCACATGATCCTGCAGACGCTGTACCAAAACTGCGTCAAGCACGGCGTGGAGTTCTTCAACGAGTTCTACGCGCTGGACCTGGTGCTCACCGAGACGCCGTCGGGCCCGGTGGCCACCGGCATCGTTGCCTACGAGCTCGCGACCGGCGACATCCACGTCTTCCACGCCAAGGCCATCGTGTTCGCCACCGGCGGCTCGGGCCGGATGTACAAGACCACCTCGAACGCGCACACCCTGACCGGTGACGGCCTGGGCATAGTGTTCCGCAAGGGTCTCCCGCTCGAAGACATGGAGTTTCACCAGTTCCACCCGACCGGTCTGGCCGGACTGGGCATCCTGATCTCCGAGGCGGTGCGCGGCGAGGGTGGCCGGTTGCTCAACGCCGACGGTGAGCGGTTCATGGAGCGCTACGCCCCGACGATCGTCGACCTGGCGCCGCGCGACATCGTGGCCCGCTCGATGGTGCTCGAGGTGCTCGAGGGCCGCGGCGCCGGACCGAACAAGGACTACGTCTACATCGACGTGCGTCACCTCGGCGAAGAGGTGCTCGAGGAGAAGCTGCCCGACATCACCGAGTTCGCCCGCACCTACCTGGGCGTGGACCCGGTCAAGGAGTTGGTGCCGGTCTACCCGACCTGCCACTACGTGATGGGCGGCATCCCGACCACCGTCACCGGCCAGGTGCTGCGCGACAACACCAACACCGTGCCGGGTCTCTTCGCCGCCGGCGAATGCGCCTGCGTCTCGGTGCACGGCGCCAACCGGTTGGGCACCAACTCGCTGCTGGACATCAACGTGTTCGGCCGCCGTGCGGGTATCGCCGCCGCCGAGTACGCCAACGCGCACGAGTTCGTCGAACTGCCGAAGAACCCCGCCGACATGGTGGTCGGCTGGGTGTCCGACATCCTCTCCGAGCACGGCAACGAGCGGGTGGCCGACATCCGTGGCGCGCTGCAGCAGTCGATGGACAACAACGCCGCGGTGTTCCGCACCGAGAAGACCCTCAAGCAGGCACTGAGCGACATCCACGCGCTCAAGGAGCGCTACGCCCGGATCACCGTGCACGACAAGGGCAAGCGCTTCAACTCCGACCTGTTGGAGGCAATCGAGCTGGGCTTCCTGCTGGAGCTGGCCGAGGTCACCGTGCTGGGTGCGTTGAACCGCCAGGAGTCTCGCGGTGGACACGCGCGCGAGGACTACCCGAACCGGGACGACGTCAACTACATGCGTCACACCATGGCCTACAAGCAGGGCTCCGAACTGATCGCCGACATCCGGCTGGACTACAAGCCGGTGGTGCAGACCCGCTACGAACCGAAGGAACGGAAGTACTGATGTCCTCCTCAGCTGACTCCGGTTGCTGCTCGTCCGAGGGCGGTTGCTGCTCCCCCGGGCCGTCGAGCGCTGCACCGGCGGCGTTGGTCGACTCTGCCCCCGCCGGTGACCCGCCGCTGCCCCCGGTTCCCGAGGGCGCGCAGATGGTCACGCTCAAGATCGCCCGCTACAACCCGGAGAACCCGGACGCCTACGCCGCCACCGGCGGCTGGCAGAGCTTCCGGGTTCCGGCACTGCCGACCGACCGGCTGCTCAACCTGCTGATCTACGTGAAGAGCTACCTGGACGGCACGCTGACCTTCCGCCGGTCCTGCGCGCACGGCGTGTGCGGCTCGGACGGGGTGCGGGTCAACGGCAACAACAAGCTGGCCTGCAAGCTGCTGATGCGCGACATTCTGCCCAAAAAGCCGGGCAAGGAACTGACGCTGACCATCGAGCCGCTGCGCGGGCTGCCGGTGGAAAAAGACCTCGTGGTCAACATGGAACCGTTCATGGATGCCTACAAGGCGGTCAAGCCCTACCTGATCACCTCGGGCAACCACCCCACCCGTGAGCACATCCAGAGCCAGACTGACCGTGCGCGCTACGACGACACCACCAAGTGCATCCTGTGCGCCATCTGCACCACGAGTTGCCCGGTGTACTGGAGCGAGGGGGCCTACTTCGGGCCGGCCGCGATCGTCAACGCCCACCGGTTCATCTTCGACAGCCGCGACGAGGCTGCCGCCGAGCGCCTGGACATCCTCAACGAGGTCGACGGGGTGTGGCGCTGCCGCACCACGTTCAACTGCACGGATGCCTGCCCTCGCGGTATCGAGATCACCAAGGCGATCCAGGAGGTCAAGCGAGCTCTGATGTTCGCTCGCTGACGTTTTCTCGCGACCGACGTGAAGCCCCCTTTTCCGATACGAATTGGGGGCTTTCACGTCTGGTCGGAGGCTTGGCCGACCACCGTGATAGGACACTGACCATGCACTGGTACACCGGCAACACCATCTACGACACCGTCCTGACCGCAGCGTTCGCTTTCGCGGCGTTCGTGATCGTCGGCGGCTTCTTCGGCCAGAGCTCCTACGGCCGGTTCTCGACGACCAAGCTCGGCTTGAACCTGAACCCCAAGTTCGGCTGGTGGCTGATGGAGATCCCGGCGACCGTGGTGTTCTTGGCCGCCTACCTGAGCGGGCCGGCCCGCTTCGAACCGGCGTCGCTGGTGCTGGCCGGCATCTGGGCGCTGCACTACGCCAACCGGGGCTGGTTCTTCCCACTGGCGATCCGCCAGATGCCCGGCAAGCGCAGCACCTTCAATATCTCGGTGGTGGTGATGGGCATGCTCGTCACATCCATGCACGGCTACCTCAACGGCGCGCTGTTCAGCCACGACTACCTTCACCAGTACGGCACCGGCTGGCTGACCGACCCGCGCTTCCTGGTGGGCCTGGCGGTCTACCTATGCGGGTTCGCCCTGCTGGTCAACTCCGAGTCGATCGTGCGCAACCTGCGCGACAAGAACACGGTCCGGCGGCGGCCCGCTGCACCCGGCTCCGCCGAGTTTGCGACCGCCGCGCCCGGCGGCGCGGAGTACCGGATTCCGTTCGGCGGCGGCTTCCGCTTCGTCACCAGCCCGGCCTACCTGGGCGAGATGATGGCGTGGGCCGGTTTCGCGATCTTGACCTGGGCGCTGCCCGGCGTCGCCATCCTGCTGATCACCGCCGGCAATCTGATCCCCCGGGCGCTGGGCACCCACAAGTGGTACCAGGAGAAGTTCGTCGACTACCCGACCGACCGCAAGGCGCTGGTCCCCTTCCTGATCTGAGGGCCGCGTCTGCTCGTCACACTTTCCCGGGCTGTGCCGTCTAAGGGGTATGACTACCAAACCTCGCATCGACCCCCTGCCGCCGAAACGCACCAACACGCTGGTGCGTGCCATGTACCGCTACGCCAAGCGACGCTTCGGTGAAGTTCCTGAGCCCTTCGCCGTCGCCGCGCATCATCCGCGACTGCTGGTGGCCAACGCGGTGCACGAGGGCCTGCTGCAGTCCGCGTCGCGCAAGCTGCCGGCCGGCCCGCGGGATCTGGCGGTGTTCTGGACCGCCCGCACCGTCGGTTGCTCGTGGTGCGTGGACTTCGGGTCCATGCTGCAACGCCTGGAAGGCATCGACACCGACCGGCTGAAGCACATCGATGACTACGCGACCTCCCCGCTCTACAGCGACGACGAGCGGGCCGCGATCGCCTACGCCGACGCGATGACCACCGATCCGCATTCGGTCACCGATGAACAGGTCGCCGATCTGCAACACCGCTTCGGCGATGCCGGCGTGATCGAGCTGACCTACCAGATCGGCGTGGAGAACATGCGATCCCGGATGTACTCGGCGCTGGGCATCACCGAGCAGGGCTTCAACTCCGGAGACGCCTGCCGGGTGCCGTGGGCCACCGAGGATCAACGAGGCTGACTCGCCGGGGTGATCTCGATGTAGGCGATCGGGAGGCCCGCTGCCGCACTGCCCTTGTCCAGACCGCGCTCGAAGATCCGCATCACCGGACTCCAGTTGGCGGCGATCGCACGTTCGGCGAGCGCATGGTCGGACTCGGGCAGAATCCGGGCGATCGCGGCCACCGGTTGTCCTTCGGGTTTGCCGCGCAGGCTGCTGGGGACCACGACGACGTTGGGGTTGTTGCGGATTCGCTTGACCTTGCCGGTGGACGCGTCGGTGCGGACGTAGAGCTTTCCGGCATCGACGCCGTGATTGATCGGGCTCGGCATCGCCTCGCCCGACCGTTTGAACGTGACCAGCAGGATCTGCCGGGACTTGTCGAAGCCGGTGAAGTCCGTTCCGGTGGGGTCGGCGATGTCAAAGGCATCGCGGTGGCGCATCTTGTCCATGGCGCGAAACATCAACGCGCCCATTTTCTTTGAGATGCTATTGGCCACGTTCTTCCTCCGATCGGTTGGCGGGGCGCAGCGGGGATCCGGTGAACTTGTCCGGGTTGGCGATATCCCAGATCGCCACCACTCGCCCGTCGCGCACCGTCATCGCGGTGACGCGCGGCATCAGCTCGGGGAACCCGTCCGCGCCGGGCGCCCCTGGGGTGTAGGCGCCGAGTTCGCCGTTGACCAGGGCCAGCTGGTTCGCGGTGATCAGGGTCGGGCCGTAGCGGCGGGCCAGGCCGAGCAGGAACCGCGCCACCTTCTTATGCCCGCGAATGACCCGCGGGGCGGTCGGCGCCCGGCGGTTCGCGTCGCCGGTGAACGTCACGTCAGGGTGCAGCAGCGCCACCACGGCCGCCAGATCGCCGGACGCCATCGCGGCCATCAGTGAGCCGACCGCCTCCTCGTGGCGCGGATCGGGCCGCGGCGGCGGATCAGCGGTGACGGCCTTGCGGGCACGCGATGCCAGCTGGCGGGCTGCGGCTTCGGTGGTGTTGAGCACCCCGGCCACCTCGCCGAACGGCACCGCGAACCCGTCGTACAGCACAAACGCCACTCGCTGGTCGGGAGTCAGCCGCTCCAGCACCACCATGGCGGCGAACCGGGCGTCTTCACCGGCCACCACCGACGACAACGGATCGGCGTCGTCGTCGATGGTGGTCACCACCGGTTCGGGCAGCCACTCGCCGACATAGGACTCACGACGCCGCGCCGCCGAACGCAGCCGGTCCAGGCCGAGGCGACTCACCACCGTGGTCAGCCACGCCCGCGGGTCGACGATGTGATCACGTTCGGCGGCGTCGAACCGCAGCCAGGCGTCCTGCACGATGTCCTCGGCATCGGCGAACATGCCGGTGAGCCGGTAGGCCACCGCCAACAGGTGAGGCCGCAGCGCCTCGAAATCCTCCACCGATGCGGTCATCGCCACCAGCCTAGGCCTGCCTCGACTAAGGGCGTTGCGACACAATGCAGGAGTGTCCAAGCCGCGCATCGACCCCGTCCGCTGGCAGCCGCCGGGATCGCGGCCGTTGCCCCCGCCGGATTCCACCCCGACACTGACCCTCATCGATATACCCGGTATCGCGCCCGAGGACGTAGTCGCCGCGGCCGACGGCAGCATCTGGACCGGGGTCGAGGACGGCCGCATCATCGCCGTCGACTCGGCAGGCGGCGCACCACGGGTGGTGACCGACACCGGCGGGCGCCCGCTGGGCCTGGCCTTCACCCGCGATCACCGACTGCTGATCTGTGACAGCCACCGCGGCCTGCTGCGTTATGACCCGCAGACCCAGCAGCTGGAGACCCTGGTCAGCGAGGTGGGTGGCCGGCCGCTGACGTTCTGCTCCAATGCCGTCGAATCAGCCGATGGCACAATCTATTTCACCGAGTCCACCAGCCGGTTCCGCTACGAGCATTACAAGGGCTCGGTGATCGAGGCACGCGGCAGCGGGTCACTAATGCAGCGGAGTCCCGACGGCACGGTGAGCGTGCTGGCGACGGGGTTGCATTTCGCCAACGGTGTGACGCTGACTGCCGACGAATCGGCCGTGGTGTTCGCCGAGAGCACCGGCCGGCGACTGTCCAAGTACTGGCTGACCGGCCCGCACCGCGGTTCGATCACGCCGCTGGTAGAGGAGCTGCCCGGTCATCCCGACAACATCTCGACCGGGCCCGACGGACGGATCTGGGTCGCGATGGTTTCCGATCGCAACGCCCTGTCGGACTGGCTGAGCCCTCGTGCGCCGGTCCTGCGTCGGCTGTTGTGGCGGCTACTGCCCTATCGCTGGCTGCCCGACCCGAAATCGGTGGTGTGGGTGGTCGGCTTCGACGCCGACGACGGGCGGGTGCTGGCCCAGTACCGCACCGAACACCCCGACTTCGGGCTGGCCACCGGAGTGGTGGAGGCCGACGGCCGGCTGTGGATGGGCCGGATCGCCGGGCCGGGCCTGGCGTATTTCCGGCTGTAGCCTCCCGCTGTAACTTCCGTCCCACCAGCCACAGCGTGGCTCCCCATATTTGCCCTGCCCTTGCCCTACCCTGCACACACGATGACTTCTCTGCGCTCGGTGTCAGCCCTGGTGGCGGCGGGTTTTCTCGCCACGGCTCCCCTGGTCGCCCCTGCCGCCGGGGCGGATCCCACCCCCGGCTTGAACGCGGGAACGGTCGGCTGCCCGTATCAGGTCAACACTCCGCCCGCGGTAGACGCCTCCGAAGTGCCCCAAGCCGGCGCGCCCCCGCTGCCACTGCCCGTGCCGGCCACCCCGGTCGGCGGCGAGGCCCTGTCCGGCTGCGGGATCGTGGCCGCACCCGACACCGCGCCAGTGCCCAGCGAGGTCTCCGCCGAATCCTGGCTGGTGGCAGACCTGGACAGCGGCGCGGTAATCGCGGCCCGCGATCCGCACGGCCGGCACCGGCCCGCCAGTGTGATCAAGGTGCTGACCGCGATGGCGGCACTGAACGAGCTGGACCCCAACATGGTGGTTCTCGGCACCCAGGAAGACGCCAACGCCGAGGGCACCCGCGTCGGCGTCGGCCCCGGCGGCCGCTTCACCGTCGACCAATTGCTGCACGGCCTGCTGATGGGATCGGGCAACGACGCCGCGCACGCCCTGGCCATGCAACTCGGCGGCTGGGATGTGGCGCTGCACAAGATCAATACCCTGGCCGCGCGGCTCGGCGGCCGCGACACCCGTGCCGCCACCCCGTCCGGGCTGGACGGGCCCGGCATGAGCACCTCGGCCTACGACATCGGACTGTTCTACCGCTACGCCTGGAACAACCCGGCGTTCACCAACATCGTCGCGACCCGCACCTTCGACTTCCCGGGCTACGGCGACACACCCGGCTACCAGCTGGAGAACGACAACCAGCTGCTCTACAACTACCCAGGCGCGCTGGGCGGCAAGACCGGCTACACCGATGACGCCGGGCAGACGTTCGTCGGGGCCGCGACCCGGGACGGGCGCCGGCTGGTGGCAGTACTGCTGCGCGGCACCCGGCAGCCGATCCCGCCCTGGCAGCAGGCCGCGCAGCTGCTCGACTACGGCTTCTCCGTCCCGGCCGGCACCCGAGTCGGGACGCTGATCGAGCCCGACCCGTCGCTGGTGGCGGCCCGAGGCCCGGCCGACGCCCCGAACCCGCAGGCCATGCTGTTGCCGCCGTCCGACGACACGGTGCCGGTACGCGTCGGGGTGGCCATCTTCGGAACGATCGTGGTTTTCGGACTCATCATGGGCGCCCGGGCGGTGAACCGCCGCCCCGGTAGGGGCTCGGCATGGTGATCAAGTCCCTGCGCGCCTTCGGCTGGCTCACCGGGCTGCTGCTGATCGCGCTGGGGATCAGCCGGATGGCGTTCTCGCTGGACTCCATGCGGCGGCCCCAGCTTCGCCTCTCCTACGTCGAGCCTCGCTGAACCGCCGGGTTCAGGCGAGCACCGATCCCCTACGGTGAGCCAGATGGGCCGATTCGCCGAACTGCGCCGCTCCTCGCCGCTGGCGCTGCTGGTGGGAGTGGCCGCCGCCAGTGTCGGCGTCATCTACGGCTACGACCTGTCCAACATCGCCGGCGCGCTGCTGTTCATCGAGCGTGACTTCGGGCTGACCGATACCCAACAGGAGATGATCGCCACCGCGACGGTGATCGGCGAGATCGCCGGCGCCATGGCCGGCGGGTGGCTGGCCAACGCGATCGGCCGGAAACGCTCGATGGTGTCGGTGGCGCTGGGCTACGCGGTATTCGCGGTGCTGGGGGCGGCGGCGACGTCGGTGTCGACGCTGACCGTGGCGCGGCTGCTGCTGGGCATCACCATCGGCGTATCGGTAGTGGTGGTTCCGGTGTTCGTGGCCGAGTCCGCGCCGGCTCACGCCCGGGGCGCACTGCTGGTCACCTACGGGGTGGCCACGGTGATCGGGATCATCGCCGGCTATCTGTTCGCCTACCTGCTGGCCGGCACCGGCAATTGGCGGGCGATGCTGGGTCTGGCCGCGGTCCCGGCGGTGCTGGTTGCTCTGCTGCTGGCACGCGTCCCCGACACCGCGCGCTGGTATCTGCTCAAGGGCCGCGTCGACGATGCGGAACGCACCCTGCGGCGGATCGAACCCGGCGCCGACGCGCAGCGCGAGCTGGCCGAGATCGGCCGCACCCTGACCGATGAGCAGGCCGGCGGAGTCGGCGTGCTGCGCGAGATGCTGCGGCCGCCTTACCTGCGGGCGACGCTGTTCGTGGTGACACTGGGCTTCTTCATCCAGATCACCGGGATCAACGCGATCGTCTACTACAGCCCCCGACTGTTCGAGAAGATGGGCTTCGAAGGCGATTTCGCGTTGCTGGTTCTGCCGGCACTGGTGCAGGTCGCCGCCCTGGCCGCAATGGTCGTCTCACTGGTGATCATCGACCGCGTCGGCCGGCGGCCGATCCTGCTGTCGGGGATCGCCGCGATGGTCGCGGCCAACCTGCTGCTGGTTGCGGTGTTCGCCGCCGGCGAGACGTTCGGTGACGCCCTGGCGGCGGTCAAGTTCGGTGGGGTGCTGCTGTTCACAGTCGGCTATACCTTCGGGTTCGGCTCTCTGGTGTGGGTGTACGCCGGCGAGAGCCTGCCGGCCAGGATGAGAGCCATGGGGTCCTCGGCGATGCTGACCTCCGACCTGGTGGCCAATGCGATCGTCGCCGCGGTGTTCCTGACCATGCTCACCTCGCTGGGCGGGGCCGGGACGTTCGCGGTGTTCGGTGTGCTGGCGGTGCTGAGCCTGGGCTTCGTATACCGCTACGCCCCCGAGACCAAGGGCCGCCAGTTGGAAGACATCCGGCACTTCTGGGAGAACGGCGGACGCTGGCCCTCCGAGGGCGGCGAAGCCCTGGTTGCTGACAGCGAGGCCTCGGCATGACCGTCATCGCCGCCGGCGCCGCCGTGATCGACGGTGCGGTGCTTCGGCCCGGCTGGGTGTCGGTGGCCGAGGGGCGCATTGCCGATTGCGGGGCTGGGCCGGCCCCGATTCGGCCAGACCATCACTTCCGTGACTGCGTACTGGTTCCCGGCTTCGTCGACATGCATTCCCACGGTGGCGCCGGCGTCTCCTACGCTGACGATCCGGACCACGCGGCGGCCCTGCACGCTGCGCACGGCACCACCGGCGGCCTGGCCAGCTTGGTGACCGCGTCGCCGGAAACCCTCCTGGCGCAGGTGCACACACTGGCTGCCGCGGCCCGGCGCGGCGTGGTGGACGGCATCCACCTAGAGGGGCCGTGGCTGAGCCGGCTGCACTGCGGTGCACACGACAGCGGTCAGCTGCGTGCGCCCTCTGATACCGAGGTCGAGGCGCTGCTGGTTGCCGGCGGTGGCACGATCCGAATGGTGACGCTGGCCCCCGAGCTGCCCGGTGCCATCGCGACCATCCGGCACTTGGTGGATGCGGGAATCGTTGTGGCCGTGGGACATACCGACGCGAGCTACGAACTGACGCAGGAGGCGATCGATGCCGGGGCGAGGGTCGGCACCCACCTGTTTAACGCGATGCGGGCATTGCATCATCGCCAGCCGGGGCCGGTCCCGGCGCTGCTGTCCGACCCCCGGGTGACCGTCGAGCTGATCGCCGACGGCGTGCACCTGCACCCGGGGGCGATCCGCCACGTGGTGGCCACCGCCGGCCCGGGCCGGGTCGCACTGGTCACCGATGCGATGGCCGCCGCCGGAGTCGGCGACGGCGCGTTCCGTCTCGGCGGGCTCGACGTCGACGTCGCCGACGGGGTGGCCCGGCTGCGCGGTACGGCGACGATCGCCGGCAGCACCGCCACCATGGACCGGTTGTTCGCGACCGCGGTACGACTGCTCGGGGCAGACGATGCGGCCCTGGCCGCCGCCGTGCGCATGACCTCGTCCACGCCGGCGCACGTCCTGGGACTGCACCGGGCCGGTGTTCTGGCAGCCGGGCGTGACGCCGACCTGGTTGTGCTGGATCGAGATTGGCGGGTCGCGCGGGTCATGCGGCGCGGCGCCTGGCTCGGATAGGCTGCAAAGATGAGCGAACCGACCGTCACCCACGACAACGGGCAGTACAAGATCACCGTCGACGGCGAACAGGCCGGGTTCGCCGACTACATCGAACGTGGCGATCAGCGGATCTTCCACCACACCGTGATCGACAAGGCGTTCGGCGGGCGCGGCCTGGCCAGCACGCTGATCGGCGCCGCCCTGACCGACACCCGTGCGGCCGGCAAACGCGTCGTACCGACCTGCTCGTTCGTCGAGGCCTACATCACCAAGCACCCGGAGTTCGCCGACCTCGTCGACCCGTCCGGCGACTGATCATGACGCGGATCGCCGTCAACAAGCAGTCCGCCTCGGTCTACCGGGCTTACCTGGACGCCGCAGCAGAGGTGCGGGCACGTGCCGAAGACGCCGGATTGCCGCCGACCGTCCTGGAACTGGTGAACCTGCGGGTTTCCCAGATCAATGGGTGCGCGTTCTGCCTGAACATGCACAGCAAGGCGCTGCTGGCCACCGGCGACACCGTGCAGCGGATCGCGGTGCTGCCGGCCTGGCGAGACACTCAGCTGTTCTCCGACACCGAACGAGCTGCCCTGGAGATCGCCGAGGCGGTCACGTGGATCTCCGAGGCGCACCTGGACGACGACGAGTACACGTTGCTGCGCGAGCACCTCACCGACGATCAGGTCTCGCTGCTGATCTGGTCGGCCATCACGATCAACTCGTTCAACCGGGTATCGATCATGAGCCGCTACCCGGTGCCGGCCGACACATAACTCTCCTAGGGTCGGGGCTCAGTCGACACGCAGGTTGTCCGCCGACGTCGCCGCCCATGCGGTGGCGAACAGAATGAGCCGAGCGGTGACATAGGCGAACACCAGCAGGCCCAGGACTGGTCCGAACACCGCCCCGGCCGGGCCGTTGATCACCGACTGCAGATACACCGAGCCGGCCTGCTTGAAAAGTTCGTAGCCGACGGCGGCGATAGCACCGGCCTCCATCGCGCTGTTGAAGCTCACCGATTCGCGGGGCAACCGGGCAATCATCCAGGTGAACAACAGCCACGACACCCCGGCGGCCATGGTCAATGACGCGACCCGCAGCAGGCCACCCAGCAGGGTGAAGTCAGGAACGCCCAGCCACCGCAGCACGCTTCGCATCAACTTCGGATCAGCCAGGGCGGTCAGCGCGACGGTGACCAGCATGGCACCGAACGCCCACGCCATCGCGAGCAGGTCCGAAAGCTTGGAAGAGACGAAACCCTGCTTGTCCGAACGGGTTTCCCACATCTCCGACAGCGCCTCGCGCAGGTTGGCCATCCAGGTCAACCCCACCCAGGCAGCGGTCGCCAGGCCGATCACACCGACGGAGGCTCGTGAGGAGATTGCGCTGTCCATCAGCGTGACGAGCTCGTTGCCGAACTCGCCGGGGATCGAATGCTTGATCCGGCGCTCGATCTCGTCGAGCACCTCGGGCCGGCGCGACAGCAGGAAGCCGCCGACGGAGAACCCGACCATGGCCAGCGGGAACAGCGCGAAGATGGTGTAGTAGCTCATCCCCGCGGCAAAGAAGTTGCCCTGGCGGTCGTCGTAGCGCTCTTGGGCGCGCACCACGTGATCGAACCAGCCGTAGCGCGACCGCAGCCGGTCGATGACGCCCGGCTTAGACCCGTTGGACTGGTCGGTCACGGCTTTGCTCATGCCTGCGCTGGAAGCAATCCCACCCGGTCGTACACCCGCGCGAGCGTGGCAGCGGCCGCCTCGCGGGCCCGGCTCGCACCGGCGGCCAGCACCGCCTCCAGCTCGGCCGGGTCGGCGAGCAGCTCGTCCACCCGGGCCTTGATCGGGGTGACGAACTCGGCGACGGCCTCGGCGGTCTCCTTCTTCAGATCGCCGTAGCCGCGCCCCGCATAGCCGTTCACCAGGGACTCGACATCCGTACCGGTGACCGCGGCCTGAATGGTCAGCAGATTCGAGATGCCCGGCTTGGTGTCCGGCTCGTAGCGGATCTCGCGCTCGGAGTCGGTGACCGCCGAGCGGATCTTCTTGGCGCTTTTCGCCGGGTCGTCGAGCAGGCTGATCAGGCCGGCGTCGGTGGCCGCCGACTTGCTCATCTTGGCGGTCGGGTCCTGCAGGTCATAGATCTTGGCGGTGGCCTTCGGGATCATCGGCTCGGGGACGACGAAGGTCTCCGGGAAGCGCGCGTTGATGCGCTGCGCGAGGTCGCGCGCCAGCTCCAGGTGCTGGCGCTGGTCTTCCCCGACCGGGACCACCGCGGTGTCGTAGAGCAGCACGTCGGCGGCCATCAGCACCGGATAGGTGAACAGACCGACGGTGGTGGAGTCGGCCCCCTGCTTCTGCGACTTGTCTTTGAACTGCGTCATCCGCGACGCCTGGCCGAAACCGGTGAAACAGCCGAGCAGCCAGGCGAGTTCGGCGTGGGCCGGCACATGGCTCTGCACGAACACCGTGCTGCGGGCCGGGTCGATCCCCAGCGCGAGGTACTGGGCGGCGGTCACCAGCGTGCGGTGGCGCAGCGTCGCCGGGTCCTGCGGCACGGTGATCGCGTGCAGGTCGACGACGCAGAAGAACGCCTCGTGATCGTCCTGCAGGCTGGTCCACTGCGCGACCGCGCCGAGGGCGTTTCCGAGGTGAAGCGAGTCGGAGGTCGGCTGGGCGCCGGAGAATACGACGGGACGGGTTGCGGGAGTGCTCATGATGGTCCGATCCTGTCACGCCAGCGTCCCGGTGACCGCACCTGGTAACAGAGCGCTTGCTCTGTTACGGTGACGGCCATGCCCCGCCCGCGCGTGTACGACCACGAGCAGGTGCTCGACGCCGTCGAGACGCTTGCCGCACGGTCCGGCCCGGCCGCGGTGACCATTCGCGCGATCGGGGAGGCCACCGGCGCCTCCAACGGAGCGGTCTACCACGGGTTCGGCTCGCGGGCCGGGCTGGTTGCCGCCGCCTGGCTGCGGGCCGCCCGGCGCTTTCTGGCGGTGCAGGGCGACCTGGTGGACGCGGTCACCGACCCAGTCGAGGCCGTGGTTGCCGCCGCCGACGCTCCGGTGGCGTTCGCGCAGCGTCATCCCGACGCCTGCAAGCTACTGTTCGCGATCCAGCGCAACCAGATGCCCGACGACGACCTGTCTCCGGAACTGGCCGAGCAGCTCCGCGGCACCGATGCCGAGCTGGTCGGCCTACTCATTCGGCTTGCGGACGGCCTGTGGCACCGCCGCGACGCCGCCGCCGTCGACACCATCACCACCTGCGTCGTCGATCTACCCACCGCGATCGTGCTCAGCCGGAATCGGTTGGGCAGCGCACGCGCCCACGCCCACCTGCGCGCGGCGGTCCGCGCCGTGCTGTCGGTCGGGCCACCCCTGGCGGTTCAGCGAGGCTCGACGGAGGAGAGCCGAAGCTGGGGCCGCCGCATGAATCAGAAAGGATCCACCCCATGAACCTGACCTATGACGACACGATCGCCGTGCTGGACCTCGGCGCGGACGAGAACCGGTTCTCCCCCGACTTTCTCGACGAGATCAACGGGGTGCTCGACGACGTGCTGGCCGCCAACGCCGAGGGCAAGGCGCAGGGCCTGGTGACCACCGCGGGCGGCAAGTTCTACACCAACGGCTTGGACCTGGACTGGCTGATGGCCAACGGCGACCGCACCGACTGGTACGTCGGCCGGGTGCATGCACTGCTCGCGCGGGTGCTGACCTTGCCGATCCCCACCGCGGCGGCCGTCGTCGGCCACGCCTTCGGGGCCGGCGCGATGCTGGCACTGGCCCACGACTTCCGGGTGATGCGCGCCGACCGCGGCTTCTTCTGCCTGCCCGAGGTCGACATCCGGATTCCGTTCACGTCGGGGATGGCGGCGCTGATCCAGGCCAAGCTCACCCCGCAGGCTCAGGTGGCGTCGATGACCACCGGCCGCCGGTTCGGCGGGGTGGACGCCGCGACCTTCGGCATCGTGGACAGCACCGCCGCCGAGGGCGCGGTGACTCCGGCCGCGACCGAGTTTCTGCGGCCGCTGGCCGGCAAGGATTCGGGAACTCTGGGCGCGATCAAGGACACCATGTTCGGCCCGGCGGTGGCGGCGCTGGGCGGTTGAGCCCACCCGTCCCACCCGTCACCGGAGTGCGGCGGCATGTCTATTGCCCGCCTTTGAGCGACAATTCAGTCCGTGCACGCCAAACCCGCAACCGACACGGCTGACTTAACGGGTGTTGTCGCGCAAAGGCGGGCAACACTTCCATGGGCTCCCCCACGTGGCGGGTGTGACCGATGAGGACGAGGGCCGACCGATGCCCAGGCGTGCTACGCCCCTGGGTGGCCGACGACGGACTGCTGGTGCGGCTACGCCTGGTCGGGGGCCGGCTGCCAGCCGCCTCACTGGCCCGGCTGCTGCAGGTCAGCGCCGAGTTCGCCGACGGTTCGGTCTACCTGACCAAGCGGGCCAATCTGCAGCTGCGCGGGTTGGCCGACCACGCCGGTGCGCTGGCCCCCGACGCGGTGGCCGCCGTGGAGTCGACCGGGCTGTTGCCGTCGCCCAGTCACGAGCTGGTCCGCAACATCCTGGTCTCGCCGCAGACCGGCCATGCCGGCGGGCGGGCGGACCTGCGCCCGGTGGCGACTGGGCTGGACGCGCTGCTGTGTGCCGATCCGCGACTCGCCCGGCTGCCCGGTCGCTTCCTGTTCGTGCTCGATGACGGCCGCGGCGACCTGATCGATCGGCAAAGCGACGCGGGCCTGGTGGCGCTCAGTGCCACCGAGGCCCAGCTGCGAGTCGGTGACGACTGGGGTGCGGTGATCGGTCTCGACGACGCCGCCGCCCGGCTCGCCGAGCTGGCGGCGGCATTCCAGGAAGCGCGCGGCGAGCAGCCGGACGCGCCGTGGCATGTCCGCGAACTCGGTCGGCCGCTGCAACCCGCCCTCGCCGCCGACCCGCGCGTCCCGGCCCCGTCGGGTCCGTTACCGTTTGGCAGCGTGCTCGGCGGCACCCACGTGCACGTCCCCGACGGCGTGCTCACGCCGGACCAGGGGCGATCGCTGGCAGAGCACATCGAGCTCGTGGTGACGCCGTGGCAGGGTGTCTTCATCCCCCAAGCCCAGGAGGCGAACCCGTGAGCAGGCCCATGCGCCCGTCTCGGCATTACGACTACATTGCCGACGGTCCGGCCATCTACGTCGAATCGTTCGCGACGATCCGCCGCGAGTCCGACCTGTCCCATATCCCGGCGGCCGCCGAGCGGCTCGCGGTGCGCATGATCCACGGCGCCGGGCAGACCGACGTCGCCAAGGACTTGCTGATCCACCCGGACGCGGTGCCGGCCGGGCGGGCCGCACTCGACGGCGGCGCGCCGATCCTCTGCGATGCCCGGATGGTGGCGGTCGGCGTGACCGCCGGGCGGCTGCCCGCCGGCAACGAGGTGCGCTGTTACCTGCGCGACGAGCGGGTCCCGGATCTGGCGAAGGAATGGGGAACCACCCGTTCGGCGGCGGCCGTCTCGTTGTGGGAACCCGAGCTGGCCGGCGCCGTCGTGGCGATCGGCAACGCGCCGACCGCACTGTTCCACCTGCTGGAGACGATCATCGACGGCGGGCCGCGCCCGGCGGTGATCGTCGGTTGCCCGGTGGGGTTCATCGGCGCCGCGGAGTCCAAGGAGGCGTTGGCCACGCTGCACCGCGACCACGGCATCGACATCCCGTTCGTGACGGTGCGCGGCCGGCGCGGCGGGTCGGCAATCACCTCGTCGGCGTTGAACGCACTCGCCTCGGATGCCGAATGACCGGCAAGTTCTACGGGGTGGGCCTAGGACCCGGTGACCCTGAGCTGATCACCCGCAAAGCGGCCCGGATCATCGCCGATGCCGACGTGGTGGCCTACCACGCCGGGGTCAACAAGTCGTCGTATGCGCGCACCATCGCCGCCGACCTGATCCGGCCCGGAGTCCGCGAAGAAGAGCTGCGCTATCCGGTCACCACCGGCGTTACCGATCACCCCGGCGGCTACGCCGGAGCGCTCGCCGACTTCTACGAGGCATCGGCATCGAGGCTGGCCGCCCACCTGGATGCCGGTCGCACGGTGGCGCTGTTGACCGAGGGCGATCCGCTGTTCTACGGCTCGTTCATGTACATGCACGACCGGCTGGCGATGCGCTTCGACACCGAGATCATCCCCGGTGTGCCGGCGTTCAGCGCCGCTACCGCCGCGCTCGGGATGCCGCTGGTGCGCCAGACCGACGTGCTGACCGTGCTGCCGGGAACGCTGCCGGAGCACGAACTGGCGATGCGACTGGCCGACACCGACGGCGCCATCATCATGAAGCTGGGCCGCACCTTCCCGGCCGTGCGCCGCGCCCTGGTAGCGGCGGGCCGCCTCGAGCACGCCTACTACGTCGAGCGGGCCAGCCATCCGCAACAGCGCTGGCTGCGGGTCGCCGATGTCGAGGAGGCGAGCGTCCCCTACCTGTCGCTGATCGTGGTGGACGGGGACTCCCGCAACGGGCAGCGCTCACGGACGTCGACGGCCCCGGCGCCGGCGGTCGTTGAGCCGGTGCGCGCCGCAGCCGAGCTGCTGGTGGTCGGGCTGGGACCGGGACCCGAGGGCTGGCTCACCCGCGAGGCCACCGAAGCGCTGGCCACCGTCGACCACGTGGTGGGCTACGGCCCCTACGTCGCGCGGGTTCCGCAGCGCGAGGGCTTGCAGCGGCACACCTCCGGCAACACCGTGGAGCTCGACCGGGCTCGGTTCGCGCTGGATCTGGCCGCCCGCGGCGAGAAGGTGGCGGTGGTCTCCGGCGGAGATGCCGGGGTTTTCGGGATGGCATCGGCGGTGTTCGAGGCGGCCTCGGAAACCGGTACGGATGTTCAGTATCAACACGTTTCGGTGCGGGTGCTGCCCGGAGTGTCGGCGGTGCAGGCGGTGGCCGCGGCGGCCGGCGCCCCGATCGGTGCCGACTTCGCGGTGCTGAGCCTGTCGGATCGGCTCAAGCCCTGGGCGGTGATCGAGTCGCGGCTGCGGGCGATCGCCGAAGCCGACCTGGTGCTGGCGATCTACAACCCGGCGTCTCGTGCCCGGCCCGACCAGATCGCGATCGCACGCAAAGTGCTACTGGAACACCGGGATGCGCACACGGTGGTGGTCATCGGTCGCGACATCGGCCGGGCGACAGAGGAGCTCAGCGTGACCACCCTGGGCGAGCTGGACACCGACACCATCGATATGAAATGTCTTGTCCTAGTAGGGGCCTCGTCGACGCGGGTGACGGCGGGGCGGGTATGGACGCCACGATGGGTGCGTTAGCGGTCCAGTTCGTCGGGGCCGGCCCGGGCGCGGCAGATCTGCTGACGGTGCGGGCGGCACGGCTGCTGGCCGACGCCGACGTGGTGCTCTACCCCGGCAGCTATCTGGACCCGCAGGTACTCGCGCACTGCTCGCAGGCGGCCGACCTTGTCGATACCGCCGATCTGGATCTGGATGCGATCACCGACCGACTGGTCACCGCGCATCGGGCGGGTCGCGCGGTGGTGCGACTGGTGTCCGGGGATCCGTCGCTGTACAGCGCGGTCTTCGAGCAGACCCGCCGTCTCGATGCCGCCAGAGTGCCGTGGGAGGTGACGCCCGGAGTGCCGGCGTACGCGGCGGCCGCAGCGGTGCTCGGCAGAGAGCTCACGGTGCCTCTGGTGACGCAGTCGGTGGTGTTGACCCGTACGCAAGTCGCCTCCACCGCCATGCCGCAGCGCGAAACGCTCTCCGCCTTCGCCGCCACGCAAGCGACGCTGGTGTTGCATCTGGCGATCACCCGCGTCCGAGCGCTGATGGCCGAACTGGCGCCCGAGTACGGCGGCCAATGCCCCGTCGCAGTGGTCTATCGCGCGACACAGCCCGAGGAACTGGTGCTGCGCGGAACGATCACCGACATCGCCGACGCGGTCGAAGAGGCCGGGTTGCGGTCAGCCGCGGTCATCCTGGTCGGCCGGGCGGTAGCCGACCTGCCCGATCCGTGCGGCGGGGAGAGCCATCTCTATGACCCGGCACGCGACCGCTCAGGGCCGGACTAGCGCCCACTGGGTGATCGCCCGGCCCGGTGTCCAGCCGGTGAAGGAGCCCAGCGGTGCGGCGTGCTCGACCTGGATGCGGGTCAGCTCGCCGCCATGTTCGCGGTAGGCCGCCGCCAGCAGCGCCTCGGCCTGCAGCGTGACCCCGTGGGCGACCACCCGGCCGCCCGGCGCCAGCGCTGCCAGACAGGCCGCCAGCACCCCGTCCCGGCTCAGCCCGCCGCCGATGAACACCGCATCCGGGCCGGGCAGGTCCGCCAGCACCTGCGGTGCCGCGCCTTGGACCACCTGCAACCCGGGCACACCGAGGTTCCGAGCATTATCCGAGATACGTTGCACCCTAACGTCGTTCACCTCGACCGCGATGGCACGACAACTCGGATGCGAACGCATCCATTCGATGCCCACTGAACCGGCACCCGCACCGATGTCCCACAACAGCTGCCCGGGGACCGGGGCCAGTCGCGCCAACGCGGCGGCCCGTAGGTCACGTTTGGTGAGCTGCCCGTCATGGCGGTAGGCATCATCGGGCAGACCGGGCGCCCAGCCGGACATCAATGGACCGACCAGTTCCAGGGCGACGATATTGAGCCGCGGGGACGAACCGGTGAAGGTGGCGGCGGTGGTCTCCAACCTGGTTTCAGCCGCTGCGCCGAGGTCGCCGAGCACCACCATCCGGCTCGCTCCGTAGCCGCGCTCGGTCAGCAAGCCGGCCAGCTGCCCCGGGGTGGTCTCATCGGATGACAGCACCAGCACCCGCCGGCCAGGCGCCAGCTCCCGCAGCACCGCGTGCACGTCACGGCCGACCACGCTGACCACCGCGGTGGACTCCGCGGGCCAGCCCAGCCGGGCCCGGGCCAGCGTGACCGACGAAACCGCCGGCAGCACCCTCACCTGATCGGCACCGAACAGTCCGATCAGCGTGGTGCCGATACCGCTGAACAGCGGATCACCCGACGCCAGCGCCACGGTCCGCAGTCCCGCCAGCTCCTCGAACAGCGCGGGCAGCCCGGCGTGCAGCGGAGACGGCCACCGGTGCCGCTGCTGACCTTCGATCTGCGGTAACAGGTCCAGTTGACGCGGTGCGCCGATCACGGCGTCGGCCGCCAGCACCATGTCTCGGGCCGAGTCACCCAACCCGGTCCAGCCGTCGGCGCCGATGCCCACTACGGCGATGCGTTCGGCAGGGCTGGGCTGAGCTGGCACAGCGGCGATGGTAGCTAGGTCAATCGCTGCGTGAGGAATTCCACCACCCGCTTGCGCGCTTCGTAAGCGGGGTGGCCGTCGACCTCGCGGACCTGGTCGGTGAGCACCGAGTGCGCCATCCGGGACAGACCGTGCGGGTTGCCGGACGAGGAATCGATCTCGATCACCTCGAAAGCGTCCCCGAGCCGTGCTTTGAGCGTCGTGAAGCGGTCACCGGGGGCCATCTTGTCTTCGCTGAACCGCAGGCCCAGAGCGCACAGTCCGTCGTTGGCTGCCCGGTCGGCGACGACGCCCAACTCGACCTCCGAGAGCCCCGGGTCACGCCGCTGCTTCAGCGTCAGTGGAATCGGCACGGACGGTTGGCTGAGCACCGGCGCCAGCACGGCGTCGTCGACGGCCGCTGCCAGCGCGAAGCCTCCGGTGAAGCACTGGCCGATCACCCCGACACCCTTGCCGGGAGTCTTCTCGTTGAGGTCACGGGCCAGCGCCCGCAAGAACTGGGTGACCGGGCGCTGCTTGTCGGTGGCGAACGCGGCGAACTCCCGGGTCACGCAGGCCCGGGCGATCGTGGTCGCGGCGTAGCCGGGCGTGATCGCCTTGCCCGGCTCGCCGAACAGCGACGGAATCGCCACGGTGAAACCGTTGTCCACCAGGTGATTTCCCAGCGCCAGGACCCCGGGGTGAATCCCCGGGATCTCCGGGATCAGCACCACGCCGGGACCCTGCCCCTTGCGGTATACGTCGTGGGTGAAACCGCCGCCGGTAAACGGCTCGGCAACCCATCCGGTCAGGTCTGCTACAGGTGCACTCACTGGTCGTGTGCCCTTTCTCTCGGTCGGCGTCTGCGGCCCCGAGTGTTAGGGTATCGGCGCGAAGCGCCAGGGAAGTCGGTGTGAGTCCGACGCAGGCCCGCTACGGTGTTCCGCGGCGCATTCTCGGTGCGCCACGGTCAGTCCGAATACCGGCTTTCGCGTCGCCAACACACAGGTGTTGGCCACACGAGCGGAGCCTCAATGCAACAGCTGTACCCGTTCCCCGCTGTCCTCGGCGGCGACCCGGACGCCCCGGGCGGCCTCGACGACATGGCGTTGGCGCTTGTCCTGAGCGCGATCTCCCCCGGCATCGGCGGCGTGCTCATCCGCGGCGAGAAGGGCACCGCCAAGTCGACGCTGGTTCGCGCGCTTGCCCAGGTGCTGCCGCCCATCGATGTGGTGGCCGGCGACCGGTTCTCTTCCGATCCCGCTGAGGCGAACCCGCTCTCCCCCGACGGTCCGTTCCCCAGCGACGCGACCGTCGAGACCCGACCGGTGCGCCTGGTGGAGCTGCCGGTCGGCGCCACCGAAGACCGGGTGGTGGGCTCCATCCACCTGGAGCGGGCGCTCACCGCCGGCACCGTCGACTTCGACCCCGGGCTGTTGGCACGCGCCAATCGCGGCATCCTCTACGTCGACGAGGTCAACCTGCTGGCCGACCACCTGGTGGACCTGCTGCTCGACGCGGCGGCAATGGGCCGGCTGACGGTGGAACGCGATTCAGTGTCGGTGACCCACGCCGCGCGGTTCGTGATCGTCGGGACAATGAATCCCGAAGAGGGCGAGTTGCGCCCGCAACTGCTTGACCGGTTCGGTCTGACCGTCGAGGTGTCTGCCCCGCGCGAACCGGCGTTGCGAGCCGAGGCGGTACGGCGGCGGCTGGCGTTCGACGCCGACCCGCAGGGTTTCGCCGCGAACTACGCCTCGGCAGAAGAGGGGCTGCGGGCCCGGATCCGTCAGGCCCAGGAACTGCTGCCCAAGGTGGCGCTGACCGATCACGCATTGGTCAAGATCGGCGAGATCTGCGCGGCGTTCGACGTCGATGGGCTGCGCGGCGACATCGTCTGTGCCCGCACCGCGGTAGCTCATGCGGCGTGGCAGGGGCGCGACGCGGTCAGTGTCGAGGACCTTCGGGTGGCCGCCCGGTTGGCCCTGCCGCATCGGCGTCGGCGCAAGCCGTTCGATGCCCCGGGCCTTGACGAGACCGAGCTCGACGAACTGCTGCCGCCGGAGGATTCCGGTCCCCAGCCCGACCCGGATGGTCCGGGACCCGACGGGCCCGATCCTGACGGTCCACCGGATGGTGGTTCACCGCCGCCGGAACAACAGTGCGGGCCTACACCGGCCGCGCACTCTGAGCCGGGCTTCACCTCGACGGTGGGCGCCGACTCCCCTTACCGGGCAAGGCTTTTCTCCGTCGACGGCGTGGGCGAGGGACGCGCCGGCCGGCGCAGCAGGGCCCGCACCAGCTCCGGACGCCGGGTGGGCGCCACCACATCCGGCGACACCGGCGGGCTGCACCTGTTCGAGACGCTGCGTGCCGCTGCACCGCATCAGAGTGCCCGCGGCAGAATCGGCGGCCGGATGATCCTGAAGGTGAGAGATCTTCGCCGCGCCGTCCGGGAGGGCCAGGAAGCCAACCTGGTGCTGTTCGTGGTGGACACCTCCGGATCGATGGCCGCCATCGAACGGATGCGCCAAGTCAAGACCGCGATCTTGTCGTTGCTGCTGGACGCCTACCGTCGCCGGGACCGGGTGGCGGTGGTGACGTTCCGGGACACCACGGCGGAATTGGCGTTGCCCGCGACCGGCTCGGTGGAGATCGCCGCCGTCCGGCTCGACGAATTGCCCGCCGGTGGCCGCACCCCGTTGGCCGAGGGCCTGCTGCAGGCCGCCGAGGTGATCCGCCGGGAACGACTGCGTGAGCCGGCCTGCCGCCCGCTGCTGGTGGTCTTGACCGATGGCCGGGCCACCGCCGGCACGAGCCCGGTCGAGCGCTCCCTGATGGCCGCCGACCAGATTGCCGGGCAGGGATATTCGGCGGTCGTGGTGGATTGCGAGAACGGCCGGATGCGGCTCGGATTGGCCCGGACGCTGGCCGAGCACTTGCGGGCCGAGTACGTTCCGCTGCCGCAGGTGAGTGCCGAAGCACTGGCCGGAGTCGTCCGCGATGCCACCGGAAGGGGAGCCGCCTGATGCCGCAGGGACAACCGTTGACAGTGCCCGACGACAATCTGACCACCCGCCAGCGTCGCAACCGGCCGCTGCTGATGGTGCACACCGGCGACGGCAAGGGGAAGTCCACTGCCGCATTCGGATTGGCGTTGCGCGGCTGGAATCAGGGCTTCGACATCGGGGTCTTCCAGTTCGTGAAATCCGCGAAGTGGCGGGTCGGCGAACAGAGCGTGCTCGAGCGCCTGGGCGCACTGCACGCCGAGACGGGTGAGGGCGGCCCGGTGCAGTGGCACAAGATGGGCTCGGGATGGTCGTGGAGCCGCAAGGCCGGTGGCGTCGAGGATCACGCCGGCGACGCCGCCGAGGGCTGGGCCCAGATCAAGGAACGCCTGGCGGCACAGACCCACGACCTGTACATCCTCGACGAGTTCACCTACCCGATGGGTTGGGGCTGGGTGGATGTCGACGACGTGGTGGAGACCTTGGCCAACCGCCCGGGCCACCAGCACGTGGTCATCACCGGCCGGCGCGCCGATCCGCGGCTGATCGAAGTCGCCGACCTGGTCACCGAAATGACCAACATCAAGCACCCGATGGATGCCGGCCAGAAGGGCCAGCGCGGCATTGAGTGGTGAGGCATGGTGAGCGTGGTGACCGTCTCCCTGCCCCGGCTGGCCATCGCCGCACCCGCATCCGGGCACGGCAAGACCACGGTGGCGGTCGGCGTGATGGCCGCGCTTTCCGCCCGCGGCCTGGGAGTCAGCGGGCACAAGGTTGGCCCGGACTACATCGATCCCGGCTATCACGCGCTGGCCACCGGCCGGCCGGCCCGCAACCTGGATCCGTATCTGGTCGGCGCCGACCGGATCGTGCCGTTGCTGCTGCACGGCGCCGCAGGCGCGGATGTCGCGGTGATCGAAGGCGTGATGGGGCTTTTCGACGGGCGCCTGGGCACCGACGGTGAGTCCTCCACCGCCCACATCGCGGCGTTGACGGCAACGCCGGTCGTATTGGTCGTCGACGTCTCACATGCCTCCCGCACGCATGCGGCGGTGCTGGCGGGCCTGGCCGGCTTCGATCCGGCGGTGCGCATCGCCGGGGTGGTGCTCAACAAGGCTGGCAGCGCACGGCACGCCGAGGAAGTCGTTGCCGCGTTGCGCCCCAGCGGCATTCCGGTGCTCGGAGTGTTGCCCCGCGACGCGGGTGTGCAGACACCGTCGCGGCATCTCGGACTGGTGCCGGCGGCCGAGCGCACCGAGTCCGCTGCCATGGCCGATCGACTTGCGGCGCTGATGGAGCAGTACGTGGATGTGGAAGCGCTGTTGGCGGTGGCGCGCCAGGCACCGGAGTTGACCGGCAGCGCTTGGGACCCGGCTGCCGAAGTCAGCGCGGCGTCGGGGCGCCGGCCGGTGGTGGCTGTCGCCACGGGGCGCGCATTCACGTTCGGCTATACCGAGACGTTCGAGCTGCTGCGCGCCGCCGGTTGCGAGGTGGCGAGCTTCGACCCGCTCACCGACACGTGCCTGCCGGCCGGTACCGCAGGGATCTACCTGGGCGGCGGGTTTCCGGAGGTCTACGCCGGGCAGCTGGGGGCCAACACTGCGCTGCTGGGTGCGCTGCGCTCAGCGATCACCGCAGGAGTGCCGACGGTCGCCGAGTGCGGCGGGCTGGCGTACCTGTGCCGTCGGGTGGGTGAGGACGCGGGCGTAGGCGCGCTGCCGGGCGCTGCGGCGATGACTCCGCGCCTGACGCTGGGCTACCGGGAAGCCACGGCGGCGGCCGACAATCTGTTGGCACGGGCGGGAGATCGGGTGACCGGGCACGAATTCCACCGCACCCAGGCTGTTTTCGACTACGCCGTCAGCGCGGCCTGGCAGCTTCCCAACGGCCCGGACGGCTTTGCCGCCAGCAGCCTGCATGCGTCCTACCTGCACACCCATTGGGCCGGTTATCCCGGGCTGGCGCAGCGGTTCGCCGACGCGGTGCACCGTTTCGGCGGCCCGGATCTGCACCATCACGGCGATGTCGAGGCCGCGCCCGGCCTGCTCGATTTCGCGGTCAATGTCTATGCCGGGCCACGTCCGGACTGGCTCGAGCGCACCCTGCATGCCTCCCTCGACGACGCCATGGCTTACCCCGAGACCTCAGCGGCCCGCGCCGCGTTGGCAGCCCGGCACGGTCGCACCCCCGCGGAGGTGCTGCCCACTGCGGGCGCGTCGGAGGCCTTCGACCTGGTGGCGCGCATGCGACCGTGGCGCTTTCCGGTGGTGGTGCATCCGCAGTACACCGGACCGCATGCCGCGCTGACCGCCGCCGGTCGCACCGTCGGCACGGTGCTGTGCCGGGCCGACGACGGGTTCGCACTGCACCCGGATGCGGTGCCCCCCGACGCCGACCTCGTCGTCGTCGGCAACCCGACCAATCCCACCGGGGTGTTGCACCCGGCGCAGACGCTGCGTCAGTTGTTGCGTCCGGGACGGGTGGTGCTGGTCGATGAGGCGTTCCTCGATGCGATCCCCGGTGAGCCGGAAACCCTTTGCGGGGAGCGGTGTTCGGGGCTTCTGGTGAGCCGCAGCCTGACCAAGCACTGGTCGATACCCGGGATTCGCGCCGGGTATCTGCTCGGCGATCCCGCGCTGCTCGCCGACGCGGCACGCCTGCAGATTCCCTGGTCGGTTTCCGCTTCAGCGCTGGCCGCCATGTCGGCCTGCTCGGATGAGCGGGCGGTGTGCGAAAGTGAACGCCGGGCGCAGCAATTGGTCTCCTGGCGGGCGCACTTGGGTGAGGGACTCGCCGAGCGTGAGGTGCGATTCGTCGCAGGGTTGGCGCCCTTTGTACTGGCCCAGGTCGGTCGCGGCGTGCATAAGACGTTGCGTGAGAACGGTGTTGCCGTGCGACGTGCCGACACCTTTCCGGGCCTGGATGACAGCTGGGTGCGGATCGCGGTCCGTCCTCCCGACCTGACCGATCGGCTGCTGGCCGTACTAGACCGGACGCGGCGGTGATCGCGGCCCGGGCACTCGGGCTGGCGCTCGGCTACGCCGCTGACCGCACCTGGGGTGATCCGCGGCGGCTGCATCCGGTCGCCGGATTCGGGACGTGTGCGCTGGCGTTGGAGCGTCGGATCTACCGCGACGATCGGGCAAGCGGAGTCGCCCATGTTCTGGCACTGGTCGGAAGCGCGACCGGGTTGGCGTTTCTCGCCGAGCGATGGGCTCGGAATCCGATGGCGCGCATGGCACTGACCGCCCTCGCCACCTGGGCGGTGCTCGGCGGCCGATCCCTGGAACGCGAAGCCGAAGCCGTGCACGCCTTCCTGGCCGCCGGCGACCTGGAGTCAGCCCGGACCCGGGTGCGCAACCTGGTCGGTCGCGACACGACCGCGTTGGGTCCAGACGAGGTCGCGCGGGCCGTAGTCGAGTCGGTGGCGGAGAACACCTCCGACGCCGTGGTGGCGTCGTTCGTGTGGGGTGCGGTGGCAGGCGTTCCGGGACTGGTCGCGCACCGCACCGCCAACACGATGGATGCGATGATCGGGCACCGCAGCGCCCGCTACGAACGGTTCGGCTGGGCGGCAGCCCGTTTGGATGACGTGCTGGGATTGCCGGCCTCCCGATTGAGCGGTGTGCTGGCGAGTGCCCTGGGCCCTGATAGCGCCGGCGCGCTGCGGGCGTGGCACCGCGACGCCCGCCACCACCCCAGCCCCAACGCCGGGGTGGTCGAGGCCACCTTCGCTGGGGCGCTGGGACTGCAGCTCGGCGGGGTCAATACCTACTACGGAAATCGGCGTGAAGATCGCGCGCGGATGGGCTACGGTCGGGCGCCTGTGCCGTCCGACATTTTCCGGACGACGCGGCTGGCCCGGCGAGTGGGCGTGGGCGCGCTGATCACCGCGGTGACGTGGTGTCTGACCCGAGGCGGATGAGGAGGTAGCGGTGGCGGCCCTCGACGGTGTCGAGTTCTCGACCGATCCTGCGCGGGTGGATCGGGATTGGCTCTGGAATGAGCTGGTCGAGCACACCTACTGGGCGAAGTACCGCACCCGCGCCATGTTCGACCGTCAGCTCGACAGCGCATGGCGCATGGTGGGCGCCTACCGGGCCGACGACGGCGCGATGATCGGTTTCTGCCGAGCGGTCTCCGACGGTGCGGCCTTCGCGTACCTGGCGGACGTCTATGTCGCGCGCGATCAACGGGGCGGCGAGATCGGCAAGGGGTTGTTGCGGACGATGATCGACGAGGGCCCCGGTCGGGATTTCCGCTGGACGTTGCACACCGCTGACGCGCATGGCCTCTATGAGCAATTCGGCTTCGCTGCCCCGGACGCGACGTATATGGAGCGCCCCAGCCGGCTGGCGCATATCCGGGACTGATCACGACTTTTCGTCGGCGCCCAACGCTTCATCCACAGTTGGGATTTCACCGGTGCGGCTTATGGGGCTTTCGGTGGAGGCGGGCCAGCGGGAGAATGCCTAGCGTCAGCGCCATGCCTCCGCAATCCTGGGTGGCGTTGATCGTGGGCGGCCTGGCCACCGTCGGGGTCATCGTGACCTGGCAGCAGAGGAACCGCGCCGACCGGCGCAGCGAGTGGTAGCGGCGCACTGCCTGGGCTTTCGACAGGACATTCAGCGAGAACAACAGCCAGGCCGGTCTCGGCTGATCACTCCTGGCCGCCTTGATGCGGTCTGAACTTGTGACCGTCGATGCCGCGTACTCCGCGAGTTCGCCGAGTCCTGATCGCTGCCCTGCACGTCACGGCTCGCCTTTGATCAACTCGACCACCGGGATGACCCGCTGGGTGCGTTCGCGATAGGTGGCGAAACCCGGGTAGCGCTCGGCTTGGATCCCATAGAGCCGGTCGTGTTCGGCGCCGGTGATCTCGGTGGCCGTGACCGCGAAAGTGTCGGTGCCGAGTTCGACGGTCGCCGAAGGGTTCGCCCGCAGGTTGTGGTACCAGCTCGGATGGTTGTCCTTGCCCTCGTTGGACGCGAACACGATGATCCGGTCGCCCTCCGGGAGATACATCATCGGGCTGGTGCGCTGCTGCCCGGATTTGGCCCCGGTGGTGGTCAGCAGCAGGACCGGGGCCCCTTCGAACGGTCCGCCCAGTTTTCCGCCGCTGCTGCGAAACTCCGCGATGTTACGGGCGTTGAATTCCAGGGTGCGCGCTGTGTCCACGGACGACCATCTCCTTAGTCGATATCCACGAAGTGCTCGATCACCGGCGGTGACTCGTAGAAACCGTGCAACAACGCACGCCACTGTTCGAATTCCGGCGACTTCCGGAACCCCTCGGTGTGCGCCTCAATGTTCTCCCACTGCACCAGCAACAGGTAGAGGTTCGGCGACTCGACCGACCGGGACATCGAAATCCCGAGGAATCCGGGCTGGGCGGCGATCAACGGCCGCGCCTTGGCGAAGGCCGCTTCGAAATCGGCTTCGCTGCCTGGCCGGATGGGCAGTACTCCATGTTCCACAATCACGCCTGTCAGTCTGCCCGACGGCGGGTGGCGAGGATTACCGCCTAAAGACTCTTGTCTGTTACCGAATGACACAGATACGTTATCTGCGACTGACAGACACAGATACCTGGAGGTGACGGGATGAGCGCTCTCGCGGCGGCAGTCGTCTTTGCCTGGTTGGGCATGGTGCTGGCGATCTCATTTCTGGAAGCGCCCCTGAAGTTCCGCGCGCCGGGGATCACCATCCCACTGGGGTTGGGTATCGGCCGACTGGTGTTCCGGGCCCTCAACGCGGTGGAGGTCGTGCTGGCGATGGTGGTGGTGTTGGTGGTGGCCACCGACGCGCCGGGACCGATTTCGGTGGCCGGGGTGGGGGCTGCGGTGGTGGTGCTGACCGTACAGATCTTGGTGGTCCGGCCCCGGCTGCGCCGCCGCTCGGATGCGGTGCTGGCCGCGCAGAGCGCCCCGCCCGGTGGGATGATCGAGCGCTCCCGCGCCCACTACGCCTACGCCGGGCTGGAAGTGGTCAAGGTCGCCGCACTGCTGACCGCGGGTGCCGCACTGCAACTCGCCTTAGTCGCCGGTTAGCACCCAGGCCAACGCGCCCTCGACGTCGGTCACCGTGGCCACACCCTCCGGTTGCGCCGGTCGGCGCACGACGACCACCGGCAGGCCGAGTTCCTCGGCTGCCCGCATCTTCGGCCAGGTGTATTCGCCCCCAGAGTCTTTCGTGACGACGACGTCGGCGCGGTGATCGCGCAGCAGCGCGAGTTCTCCGGGCAGACCGTAGGGTCCCCGGTCCTTGACCACCGACCAGCTGGGTGGCATGCCGATGGACGGTGCCTCGACCACCCGCGCCAGCACCGCCGCGTCGGCCAGCGCCGGCAGGTACGACGCCAACTGCTGACGTCCGATGGTCAGCACCGGCCGCCGTCCCAGCCGGGCTGCGATCTGGGCGGCCCGCTCGTGCGAATCGGCCCAATGCCAGGACTGCCCGGCGCGCTGCGACCAGCCGGGCCGCTCCAGCCGCAGCAGTGGTCGGCCGGCCGCGGCACACGCGGCGGCCGCGTTGGCCGACATGGTCGTCGCGAAGGGATGGGTGGCGTCCACAACGACGTCGTAGTCGGCCAATGCCGCTCGCAGACCGTCGATCCCGCCGAAACCGCCGATCCGCACCGCCCCGACCGGCAGCCGCGGGTCGGTGACGCGGCCGGCCAGTGACGTCGTGACGTCGACGCCCGCAGCGACCAGCCGATCGGCGAGTGCCCGGGCTTCGGCGGTGCCGCCGAGCAGCAGCACGCGCGTCACGGTGCCCCCGGCGGTAGGAATGGCAGCCCGGACGGTGGTCCGCCGCCTGCCAGATCCAGCAGGGCGTCGATGTCCAGGTGCTCTTCGATCAGATCCCCGAGCAGGTCGAGCCGGCGTTCCCGGGCGGCGGGAAACGACACCTGCGTCGGCGGCAGCCCGAGAGTTTCGGCCAGGAATGCCGCACGCAGCGCGTCGACCTCCAAACAGCCGTGGCGCATGGTGCCGAAAACCTGGCCGGTGCGGACGCCGCCGGCAAAAGCAGCCGCGACGTCTCCGCGGCTGATCCGGCCGTGGTGGATCTCGTAGCCGCCGTCGGACAGCCGCAGCACCTTGTCCGCGGCAAAGCATGTTTCGACATCCAGCAGGCCCAGACCGCTTACTTCGCCGGGTGCTCCCTCGATTCCCTCGGGATCGCGGATCATTCTCCCCAGCATCTGGAAGCCCCCGCAGATACCCAGTACCGGCTTGCCTGCGGCGGCGTGCGCGGCGATCGCGGTATCGATTCCGCGCGACCGCAGCCAGGCCAGGTCGCTGATGGTTGCGCGGGTTCCGGGCAGCACCACCAGATCCGCGCCGGACACCCCGCGCGGGTCGGCAGCGAACACCACGTCCAGATCGGGCTCGAGTCCGAGGGCGTCCAGGTCGGTGAAGTTGCTGATCCGCGGAAAGCGGATCACCGCCACGCGTCGCGCGCCGGTGCGTGCCGAGCGCCGGCCGTCGAGGTCGAGCGCGTCCTCGGAGTCCAGCCACAGCTCCGGGTGCCACGGCAGGGTGCCGAACACCCGGCGGCCGGTGAGGCGCTCCAGATCGGCCAGCCCGGGTTCTAGCAAGCGCAGCTGTCCGCGGAACTTGTTCACGATGAACCCCGCCACCAGCGCCTGGTCCGCTTCCGACAGCAGCGCGACGGTGCCGAAGAACGCCGCGAACACCCCGCCACGGTCGACGTCACCGACGACCACTACCGGCATCCCGGCGTGGCGAGCCAGGCCCATGTTGACGTAATCGCCGGCGCGCAAGTTGATCTCGGTTGGGCTGCCGGCCCCCTCGGCGACGATCACGTCATAGCGCCCGGCGAGATCGTCGTAGGCACCGTGGGCTGCCTGGGCCAACGCTGCGCGGCCGTGCATCCAGTTCGACGATGACAGGGTCCCCCACGGCCGGCCCATGAGCACTACGTGGCTTTGCTGGTCACTGCCGGGTTTGAGCAGAACCGGGTTCATCGCCGGCTCCGGGTCAACGCGCGCTGCGCAGGCCTGAATCCATTGCGCCCGGCCGATTTCAGTCGCAACCCCGTCGTCGCCGACGCACACCATGGAGTTGTTCGACATGTTCTGCGCCTTGTAGGGCGCTACCCGCACGCCGCGGCGAGCCAGCGCCCGGCACACTCCGGTCGCCACCACGGTCTTACCGGCGTCGCTGGTGGTTCCGGCGATCAGGATGCCCGCCATCAGGTACGCCGCACCAGCAACAGATCCATCACCCAGCCCGCCTCGGCCCGGGCCGCATCGCGGGCGGCCGCGATCGCCTCGGCCACCTCAGAGACCCGGCCGGTGACCAACCGCTCCCCCGCCGCGCCGAGGTTGGCGCCCCACCAGATCGTCCAGTCGGCCACCGCGGACAGGTCGAGCCGGTCCGGGTTGAGCATGGCGACGATGTTGTCCTGACCAGCGGCAACCGCGTCGGTCAACCGCCGACCGGTGGTGATGTGTACCGGACGGCCCACTTCGTGCAGCACGATCCGGTGCCGGGCGGCCAGCAGTTGCGGGGCGCTGATCCCAGGAAGAACCTCGTAATCCAGTTCAACACCAAGGGCTTTCACCTGCTCGACGATGCGGATCGTCGAGTCGTACAGCGCCGGGTCACCCCAGACCAGGAAGGCGGCCGTGCCGCCGCGGGTCCGCAGCACGTCGGCGTAGCGCTGCGCCCGCGCCGCATGCCAGTCGGCCACGGCGCGGGTGTAGCCGGGCTCGGTGAGCCCCGGGGAGCGGTCGCGGGCCGGATCGGCGACCGCGACGATAGGAGTCGAGGCGGCGTAAGTGTCGACGATGGTGCGCCGTAATACCAAAAGACTGTCGTCGGAGGACTTCTCGGATGCCACTATGTAGTCGGCCGACCGCAGTGCGCTGGCGACCTCGGCGGTGACGTGCGCAGGTCCCATGCCGATTCCGAGAATCCAGACTTTCACCGATCCTCCAGGTCGCCTTCTACGTCCAGGTAAGCCTGCCGCAACGCCGCCATGGTCTCGGGGTCGGGGTGCTCCCACAGGCCGCGGTCGGCGGCCTCGGTCAACCGTTCCACAATGCCCTGCAGCGCCCAGGGGTTGGACTTGTCGAGGAACTCCCGAGTCTGCGGGTCCAAGACATATTCGGCCGCGAGCTTTTCATACATCCAGTCGTGCACCACGCCGGCGGTGGCGTCGAAGCCGAACAGGTAGTCGACGGTGGCGGCCAGTTCGAACGCACCCTTGTAGCCGTGGCGACGCATCGCGGAGATCCAGCGTGGGTTGACCACCCGCGCGCGGAACACCCGGGCGGTCTCTTCGGCCAGCGTCCGGGTGCGGATGGCATCCGGCGAGGTCGAGTCGCCCACATAGGCTTTCGGGTCGGACCCGGTCAGCGCACGCACGGTCGCGATCATGCCGCCGTGATAGACGAAGTAGTCATCGGAGTCGGCGATGTCATGCTCGCGGGTGTCGATGTTCTTGGCGGCCACCTTGATCCGGCGGTAGTTGGTGCGCATGTCGTCGGCAGCCGGCGCGCCACTCAGTCCCCGACCGTAGGCGAACCCACCCCAGGTGGTGTAGACCTCGGCCAGGTCCTTGTCGTCACGCCACGTCCCGGATTCGATGACCTGCAGGATTCCCGCCCCGTACGACCCGGGCGCCGAACCGAAGATCCGGGTGGTGGCGCGGCGCAGATCCCCATGTTCGGCTAGGTCGGCGCGAGCGTGCGCCGCCACGAAATTCGCGTCGTCGGGCTCGTCGAGGGTGGCGACCATTTGCACCGCGTCATCGAGCATCGACACCACGTGCGGGAAAGCGTCCCGGAAGAAGCCCGAGATGCGCACCGTCACATCGATTCTGGGGCGGCCGAGCTCCTCGGGTGAGATCACCGCCAGCCCAGACACCCGCCGCGACGCCTCATCCCACTCGGGTCGCACGCCGAGCAGGGCCAGCACCTCGGCGATGTCGTCGCCGGAGGTGCGCATCGCCGAGGTGCCCCACACCGACAGCCCGACCGACTCCGGATAGTCACCGGTGTCATCGAGGTAGCGCCGCACCAACGAGTCGGCCATCGCCTGCCCGGTCTGCCACGCCAGCCGGGACGGCACCGCGCGGGGGTCGACGGTGTAGAAGTTGCGTCCGGTGGGCAACACGTTGACCAGACCACGCAACGGCGACCCCGACGGCCCCGGCCGTACGAACCCGCCGGACAGCGCGTGCAGCACCGCGTCCAGCTCGGCCGACGTGCCGGCCAGCCGTGGGACCACCTCGGTGGCAGCGAATCTCAGCACCCGACATACCTCGGGGTCGGGATGCAGCGTGTCAGCCAGGCCGGTCTCCCAACCGCCAGCCTCCATGGCTTCGACCAATGCGCGAGCGCGGTCCTCGATCTCGTCGACGACCGCCGCAGCGGCGTCTTCCTTGAGCCCCAGCGCGGCCCGCAGGCCCGGTACCGCATGGTCTACCCCGCCCCACACCTGCGGGGCACGCAGGATCGCCAGCACCAGGTTCACCCGCTCCGGTCCAGTCGGAGCGCCGCCGAGCACGTGCAGGCCGTCACGGATCTGGGCGTCCTTGATCTCACAGAGCCAGCCGTCGACATGAAGCAGGAAGTCGTCGAACTCCTCATCCTCGGGCCGCTCATCCAAGCCCAGGTCGCGGTGCATCTCCGCGGCCCGCATCAGATTCCAGATTTCACCGCGGATCGCCGGCAGCTTGGCCGGGTCCATGGACGCGATGTTGCCGTACTCGTCGAGCAGTTGCTCGAGGCGCGCGATGTCGCCGTAGGACTCCGCGCGTGCCATCGGCGGGATCAGGTGGTCGACGATCGTGGCGTGCGCCCGACGCTTGGCCTGGGCGCCCTCGCCGGGGTCGTTGACCAGAAACGGGTAGATCAGCGGCAGGTCGGCGATCATCGCGTCGGTGGCGCAGGCGGAGGACAACGCCGCGGTCTTGCCGGGCAGCCATTCCATCGAGCCGTGCTTGCCCAGGTGGATCACCGCGTGCGCGCCGAAACCCTTTGCCAGCCAACGGTATGCGGCCAGGTAGTGGTGGCTGGGCGGCAATTCCGGGTCGTGGTAGATCGCCACCGGGTTCTCCCCGAAGCCACGGGGCGGCTGGATCATCAGCACGATATTGCCGGATTGCAGTGCGGCCAAAACGATCTCGTCGGCGCCGTTGACGAACAGCTTGCCTGGCGCCGGACCCCACGCCGTCGTCATGGCATTGCGCAGGTCGTCGGGCAACTCGGCGGTCCACTGCGCATACTGCGCCGCGGTGACCCGCACCTGGGCGCCGGCCAGCTGCGCGGCGGACAGCCAGTCCTCGTCCTGACCGCCGGCCTCGATCAGGGTGTGGATGAGGCGATCCCCTGCCTGCGTCTCGTCAGCGACGTCGAGCACCCCGAAGCCGTCTCCGACGTCGTAGCCCTCCGCCGCCAGCCGCTGCAGCAACCGCACCGCCGACACCGGGGTGTCCAGACCGACGGCGTTGCCCACCCGGGAGTGCTTGGTGGGATAGGCCGACAGCACCAGCGCCAGCTTCTTCTGCCCATTCGGAATACGGCGCAGCATCGCGTGATTCACCGCGACCCCGGCCACCCGGGAGCAGCGCTCGGGATCGGCGGCGTAGTGCGGCAGCCCGTCGTCGTCGATCTCCTTGAAGGAAAACGGGACGGTGATGATCCGTCCGTCGAATTCCGGGATGGCGATCTGGGTGGCCGAATCCAACGGGGTCACGCCGTCGTCGTTGGACTCCCAGTCCGCGCGGGAGGACGCCAGACACAGTCCCTGGAACACCGGGATGTCCAGCGCCGCGATCTGTTCGATGTCCCACGCGCCGTCGTCGTCACCGGCACTGACCCCGGCGGTGGCGTTCATCGCCCCGCCGGCCGCCAGCATGCAGACCACCAGCGCATCGAGCTGACCCAACGCGGCGAAGAGCTCGTCGGGGGCGTTGCGCAGCGACGCGGCGAAGATCGGCACCCCGACCGCCCTGGTGCCGAGCTCCGCCCCATCAATGGCGTCGGCCAGGGCGTGCGCGAATCCGGCGTTGCCGCTGACCTCATGGGCCCGGTAGTACAGCACCCCTACCCGCACGGCCTCCTCGGAGACGTCAACCGGCTCCCGTTGCCCGTAGCCCCACTCCGGGATCACCGCCGGCTCCTCGAAGCCTTCCCCGGTGAGCAGCACCGTGTCGCACAGAAATGCATGCAGCTGCGCGAGGTTGGCCGGCCCGCCCTCGGCGAGGTAGGCGTGTGCCTGCGCGGCCAGGCCGATCGGGACCGTGGAGCACTCCATCAGCTCGGCGTTGGGTGAGCGCTCCCCGCCGAGCACCACCAAAGGCAGGCCGGTCGCGCGTAGCAGCTTCAGTTCGTCGGCGATCTCGGCCGATGACCCCAGGATGCGCAGCACCACGACATCGGCGCCGTTGACCAGCGGTTCGATGTCGTGGCGTGCGGGGTTCCCGAGCCGGTATGCCGCGCCGCTGGCCCGCGCGGACAGCAGGTCGGTGTCAGAGGTGGAGAGCAGGGCGATACGCCGCATAATCGGTTCCTCCCGGGGGTTCGCGCCCCGCATAGTCGGATGCCCCGCGGCCAGTATCTGGCTAACACAGTGGCGGAACCGCGCCGGAATTTGAGTACCGGACTTCCTGACGCCACGAGACGGCGGCCAGCCTAACGCAGCGCGGCATGCAACAATGTCGCCGGTAAGGCGATGACGAATGAGGAAGCCGGTGCGAATCCGGCGCGGTCCCGCCACTGTCATCGGGGAGCGACCCTCATCAGCCACGGCCCGCCACTTGTGGGGTTGGAAGGCGAGGCGAGCAGTGATCCGAGAGCCAGGAGACTCACGTCAACGCGTCCTGCGAACCGGGGCGGTGTACCCCGAGGAAGCTGACTCACGCTCATGTCCCGTGCGTTGCGGGTAGTTGCTGCGCTCCTGGTAGCGCTGGCCACCGCGCTGTCGTTGGCCGGCTGCTCCGGCGAACCCGCTTCCCGCACACTGCAAGCGCGTTCCGGCTGCATCACCGGCTTCGATCCGGCCGCCGACTACTTCCCAGACAAGTCGACGCTGACCGAAGCCACCAACTTCGCCATCACCTACCACGGCAGCTACCAGGTTCTGACGGTCAAGCGGCCCTACCTCGGCGGCAAGCCGATGTCGTGGGTGTTGGTGCGCTGCGGTGCGCCCCCGCCGACGCTGACCGGGGAGCTGGCGAACGCCCAACGGATCACCGTCCCGGTGCAGAGCCTCTACTCGGGCTCGACGACGCATCTGGCGATGATCACCGAACTCGGCCAAGCCGGCGTGGTCACCGGAGTGGCGAGCCCGGCAGCCGTCGCCGACCCGCAGATCCGTGCGCGCATCGACACCGGTGAGATCGTCGGCTACGCCCCCGGCGGGCAGATCAATATCGAGCGCGTGATCGGCGCGGGCCCCGACCTGCTGGTCACCGAGGGCATCGACGACCCCGGCTATCCCAAGCTGCGCGAAGCCGGCACCCCGGTGCTGGCCGACGCCGAATGGCTGGAACCGACCCCGCTGGGCCGCGCCGAGTGGATCAAGGTGTTCGCCGCGCTGACCGGGACCGAACGCCAAGCCGCGCAGGCCTACCAGGCCATCCGCGACCGTTACCGTGCCTTGGCGGCTCAAGCCGCCGCAACCAAGCCCGTCGAGGTCTTGGTCGGCACCATGTACTCGGGCAGCTGGTCGATGCCCACTGGCGAGAGCTACTCGGGGCGCCTGGTTGCCGACGCCGGCGGCACCTACCCCTGGCTGTCGGACACCGGCGCCGAGAACCGGCAACTGAACTTCGAGTCGGTGTACGCCCGTGCCGGCACCGCGCCGGTTTGGCTGATCACCGACGACTGGCACACCCTGGGCGATGCGGTGGCCCGTGACAGCCGCTACGGCGAGCTGACCGCGCTGCGGACCGGCCACGTCTGGTCGGCGACCAAGGCAATGACATCCCTTGGCGGCAACCTCTATTGGGAACGCGGCACGACGCGACCGGATCTGCTGCTCGGCGACTTGGTCGCGATCCTGCATCCCGAGCTCGCCGCCGGCCACGCGTTCGAGTTCTACCGGCGGGTGCCGCGTTGAAGCCGCGTATCGCCCTGGTGCTGACCGCGCTGAGCGCCGCGGTGGTCCTGCTGGCAGTGCTCGGGCTGGTGCTCGGGCCGGTGCGGGTGCCGGTGCTCGACACCGTGCAGGTGCTGTTCGGCGCCGAACCCTCCGACCCGCGCTGGCAGGTGATCGTGTGGAACATGCGGCTGCCGCGGGTGCTGACCGCGCTGGCCGCCGGGTCCGCGCTGGGCGTCGCCGGCCTGCAGCTGCAAACCCTATTCCGCAACACCCTCGCCGATCCCTACATTCTGGGCGTGAGCTCCGGGGCGAGCCTGGGTGTTGCGGTGGTCGTGCTACTCGGTGGGGCGGCCGCCGGCGGTTTCACCACCGCGGTGGCCGGTGCCAGCCGCGCCGCGGAAGTGATCGCAGCGGCCTTGGGGGCGGCGGCCATGCTCACGCTGGTTCTGGTGCTGTCGCGATGGACCCGCTCGGCGGCGACGCTGCTGCTGATCGGTGTGATGATCGGCGCGGCCAGCACCGCGCTGGTGAGCTTGGCGCTGGTGTACTCCGATCCGCAGCGGGTGCAGCAGTACCTGTTGTGGGGCCTGGGCAGCTTCGCCGGGACCGGTTGGGCCGATTTGGAGTTGCTGCTGCCGCTGGTGGCCGTCGGGCTGTTGACCGCGGCGATGACGATCCGGCCGCTCAACGCCCTGCTGCTCGGCGAGAGTTACGCGGCGACTATGGGCATCAACGTGCACCGGGCCCGGATCGTCACGGTCGTCTCCGCGTCACTGCTGGCCGGTGTGACGACCGCGTTCTGCGGCCCGATCGCGTTCCTCGGCCTGGTGGTGCCGCACGTGGCCCGCATCGTGATGGGCACCTCCGATCACCGGGTGGTGGTCCCAGCAGTGGTCTTGCTGGGCGCAATCGCCGCGCTGGCCTGCGGCATCGTCAGCCAGGTGCCCGGCAGCGACCTGGTCATCCCGATCAACGCGGTCACCGCGCTGGTCGGGGCGCCGGTGGTGATCGCCGTGCTGCTGCGGGCCCGCCGAGGATCGGGGTTGCCGTCATGACGCCACCGGCCGTCGAGCTTGCCGGCCTGGCGATCGGCTACCGCAGCCGGCGCCGGTCGACGACAGTGGCGACCGGGCTGGCAGCCCAGGCTCGCCGCGGCGAACTGACCGTGCTGATCGGGCCGAACGGCGCCGGCAAGTCCACCCTGATTCGCACCCTGGCGGGGTTGCAGCCCGCGCTCGGCGGACGAGTTCTGTTGGACGGCGCCGACCTGACCGCATTGCCCCGCGATGAACTGGCCCGCCGGGTCGCGGTGGTGCTGACCGAACGCGTCGACCCCGGGTTGTTGTCGGCGCGAGAACTGGTTGGGCTGGGCCGCATCCCACACCTGGGTCTGGGTGCTCGACTTCGCCCGGTCGATGAGGGGATCATCGACTGGGCGTTGGCGGCGACCGGTGCTCAGCATCTGGCATCGCGGCCGGCGGCCGAACTGTCCGACGGTGAATGCCAGCGGGTCCTGACCGCGCGGGCGCTGGCCCAGCAGCCGGGTCTGCTGATCCTTGACGAGCCGACCGCGTTTCTGGATGTGTCTTCACGGGCCGCACTGTTCGGTCTGTTGCGTGAGCTCGCCCGCGACCAGCAGTTGGCGGTAGTGCTGAGCACCCACGATCTGGAATTGGCACTGCGGGTGGCTGATCGGGTGTGGCTGATGGATCCGGCGGGCACCCTGGTGGACACCGTAGGCGAAGAGCTGATGTTGTCCGGGCGCATTGGGGACATGTTCGGCAACGACACCCTGCGTTTCGACCCGGCTAGCGGCATGTTCGAGCTCACTACCCGCGCCGACAGCGATGGCGCGGCACGCATCGCCCGCGTCGACGCTGCAGAGCCGTTGCGCTCCGCCCTGACGCGGGTGCTGTCGCGGGAAGGCTGGGACCTCGGCGAGCCCGCCGAAATCGTTTTCACAGCAACCGATCCCGCTGCCATCACGCTGCGTACCGCCGGCGGCAACCAGGCCATTGCACTGCGCGACCTAACGCAGCGGCTGCGCACTCTGCCCGCAACCTCGCATCGCTGCATCCCCCAGGATCGGACGCTGACGGCACTGGCCGAGTTGTCCACCGTCAGCTCCTATTTCGCGGTCTCGACCGGGGCCGCTGACGACGCCGACTGGCGTCCGGTGACGCAGCTCTACACCGACCCCGACCTGCTGGCCAGCGTGGTTGCCGGCGTGCAGGACCGCATCGGCGCATCGGATGTTCGCGTGGCGGTGTCCACCTTCTACCTCGGATATGCGGCGCGGCTGTGGTCGATCGGGCTGGGCGGGCTCGCCGAGCACGGGCTGCTGGTCGATCTGGATCCCGATCAACTCTGGTACTCCGACTGCGGCGGCAGCATCCGGCTTCACCTGCCGAACCCGATGGCCTGGCAGGGCTCGTCGGGCAATGAGGATCTGGAGCCGATGCTGGCCGAGATGATCCTGGCTGGGCACCTGACACCATTGGCCGCCGCGGTGCGCCGGCTCGGTCCGATCTCGCAACGACTGCTGGACGGCAATGCCGCCTCCGCAGCCCTGGGTGCCGCCCGCGCCCTGTGCTGGCATCACGGTGGAAATCTGGCGGACGAACCGAGCTGGGAACTCGCACGCAACATGTGCGAGACCGAATACCTTAACGGCACAGTATGTTTCGACGACTCCAGCACGGATTATCGGCGGACCAGCTGTTGCCTGTTCTATCGCACGCCCGGCGGCGGACTGTGCGGTGATTGCGCATTGACCCACAAGCCCCAGGTTCGCCTGAACCCATGAAGGAAGGGATTCCCATGACCGAGAGCACCGGCACCGTCGTCGCCGATCCCCCGATCGTCGACACCGAAGACCGCGGTCGCGAACAACGCTGGCCGCTGCCGACCGATCAGCAGAGCCTGCTGGATCTGCTGCACCTGTGCTTCGACGAGTACTGGAACGAGATCTGGTTCGGCATCATCATGGAAGGCGCGGCCTGGGAAGTGGCCGCACCCAACGCGCCGCGCAAGATCGGCATGCTCGACGGCTACGCCACCATCGACTTCGGCCGCTGGCACTTTCACCTGTGCATCGGCAAGCACCGGGCCAGCGGAAACGAGCTGGGCCGCATTCGGAGATGCACCCGCGCCGAGCTGTACCGGCGCATCGGCAAGGACGGCAACCCCCAGTCGTGGGGCGTGCGCCTGTTCAACGGGCGCGACGAGCAGATGATGACCGTGATGCTGCCGAACCCGTTCCTCACCAACGACCAGCAGATGCGCGACGAGCCCGAGTGGGGTCAGCTGGAGTTGTGGGACAAGCTGCGCGAGAAGTACCTGGGCCTGGGGCCGGACCCGCTGGACCGCGGCGGGAACCGGATCCGCTGCGGCGGTTAGCGAGACTCGACGAAGGAGAGCCGAAGCTGGACCGCCGCAACAAACCCGGCGGTTAGCGAGACCAGGCACCTAGGAGCAGTTGATTTTGCAGCCAGGGCTGTGCGCGGAGGGCGGGCACAGCCCTGGCTGCAATTGCAACGCCGCCGGTCCGGCTAGTCCGGCTCTGCCGGCCAGGTGTTGGGCATCATCGGGCTGATCGCCCCACCGCCGAACCCGTTGTCGGCCAGGGCGGTCAGCCCGCTCGGGCGCGCACTGGCCACCCGATGGGTCCCACCGGCGAAGCCGTGCGAACCGACGCCTCTACTCGAAGCGACCGCCCCCGCAAGTTCCCTCGGCTCCGGCTCCAAGTCCATATACTCATAGCCGCGGCCGAGCATGCCGACCTTGGCCTTACGCCGACGGCGCTGCGGGGCCTTCTGCTCCGCCGATTCCTCCACGGGCGCCGCCGCACTGTCCGGCTTCGGCGCCGCCTTCTTACGCGAGCTGGTGCCTGAGCCTCGATGAGCGCCCATGTCCAAGCCGCCGACCATGTACATGTAGGCGGGCATGGTGACCGACGGCGGTCCCGCCGGAGTCGGCGGCGGCGCTCCGGGCGGCGGTGGGGCAGCTGCTGCCGGTGCCGGCGCAGGGGCGGGCGCGGGAGCCGGAGCAGGAGCCGGAGCGGGAGCCGGTGCCGGCGGCGAAGCCATCGCCAGTCCCGGCGGGGGCGCAGGAGGCGGCGGCACCGCAGCGGCCAACGCATGATGTGCCATCGCCCCGATACCCAGACCGCCGATCACTCCCGCAGATCCGAGCACGGTCGTGCCGGCCATCGTGGCGGCCAGCGCCGGCAGCAACGCCGTCTGGGTGATCAGATAGTTCAGCGCCTGAATGGTGTTGCCGATGGTGGACGTGACGATCTCGACCATCGCCAACGGCACCACCACACCCAGCGCCTGGGGATTGAACAGCGCCGTGTACATCATCGCGATCACGTCGTCGATGATCACGATGCTGGTGAACGCGAAGTAGGAGCCGGGGTCCAGCGGCACCGAGAAGACATAGGCCAAACTGGCGGGGTTGAAGAAGCTGAACGGGTTGCCGGTCCAACCCAGCCAGGAACCGGGAACCGGCCACGGCGGCAACAGCGGCGAGCCGGCCTGCAGGCTGGCAAAGAAGTCTGCGAACGGATCGCCGAGACCGGTGTAGCCGATCTTGGCAAAGAACTCCTGCAACTCGACGTACAGCGGGTACTGGCTGCTGTCGGGATAGGGCGGGCTGGGCACCAGGCTTTCGAGCCATTTGGCGAAGTCCAGGAACCACTGCGGTGGATCCGGCGCGGTGTCCGCCGCGCTGCCGGGCGTCTTGAGCACCATCGGCGCCGGCTCGGTCTGGGCCGCCGCGGCGGTCGCGACCGCCGCGCCGGCTACCGCCTGATAGACGGTCATCACGGCTGCGGCCTGCGCCCACATCCGCGCGTAGTCGGCCTCGTTCAGCGCGATCGGAATCGTGTTGACACCAAAGAAATTCGTGCCCACCAACACCGCGTGGGTCACATGGTTGGCGACCAGCTCAGCCATGGTCGGCATCGCCGCGAGCGCGGCGGTGTAGCCCGCGGCCGCCGTCTCCTGCTGCGCCGCGGTGGCGGCACTGTTGGTGACGGCACGCAGCAGCCAGGCCAGATAGGGGGCGTTGGCGGCCACGAACGCCTCGGCGGACGGCCCCTGCCACGCGCCGGCCTGCACCGCACCCAGCACCGCCGTCAACTCATCGGCGATCGCGGCGTATTCAGTGCTCAACGCGCTCCACGCCGCAGCCGATGACAATAGTGGTCCGGCCCCGGGGCCGGCCGACAGTGACGTTGAATGTACTTCTGGCGGAGAGGCCATCCAGATCGGTGCAGTCATCGCGCACCGCCGGATGCCACCCGAAAAGGGCGCAACATGGGGGTTTGTCAGCTCTCTCGGGGTACACCGCCCCGGGTCGCAGGATGCGACGATGTGAGTGTCCTGACTCTCGGATCAACGCTCGCCTCGCCTTCCAGCTCCATCAGAGCCGTGGCAGTTGAGGGTCGCTCCCCGATCACAGTGGCGGGACCGTGCCGGATTCACACCGGCTTCCTGCACCATCGTTGCCGTACCGGGGCATTATCGCACGCTACGGCGCGCAACGCCCGGAAAGCGCGACTACACGCTGGCCCGGCCTGGGCCGCGCACTGCAGCGGCGACCGCGTCGGCCAGCGCGTCGACGTCGGCGGGGGCCAGCTCGGCGATGGTCACCCGCAGGCCCGCAGTGGCCCGAATCCGGAACCGCGCCCCCGGGGCCGCGGCCCAGCCTGCGGCGAACAACGCCGTCATCGCCACCGCCTCGTCGGGCACCGGGATCCATACGTTGAGCCCGGACCGGCCGTGCGCGATCACGCCCCGGTCGGCCAGCGCCGCGCACAGCCCGAGGCGGGCCGCGCGGTAGGCGGCTTCGGCCTCGGCCACCCGCCGCGTCGCTGCGTCGTCGCGCCACAGCTCGACAGCCAGGTTCTGCAGCAGGTGGCTGACCCAGCCCGGTCCCAGCCGCTGGCGACCCTGCACCCGTTCGACGGTGCGCTGGTCACCGGCCAGCACCGCCAGCCGCAGATCCGGGCCATACGCCTTGGCCGCCGACCGAATGAACGCCCAGTGCCGGCTCACGCCCGCCAGCGGATGCAACGGCACCCCGGCGATCGCCGCCCCGTGGTCGTCTTCGACCAGTAGCACCTCCGAATCTGCCAGCAATGCCCCTAGGGCATCTGCTCGCTCCGCCGAAACGGCTGCGCCGGTCGGATTTTGGGCGCGACTTGTCACCACCACAGCACGCACCCCCCGTTGCAGCGCCCGGGCCAGGTCGGCAGGCAGCGGGCCGTCGTCATCGACTCCGACCGGCTCCGGTGTCAGCCCCAGCGCGCCGAGCAGATCGAGCAGGTTGGGCCACCCCGGATCTTCGACGGCCACCCGGTCACCGGGACGCAGGTGGGCGCTGAGCACCCGCTCGATTCCGTCCAGGGCCCCGGAGGTGACCGCGAGGTGGTCGGCCGGTACACCGTCGGCGGCCAGCTCGGCCGCGGCATGCTCAGCCAGTGCCGACGCGATCGGCGGATGCCCGTAGAGCACCACCGGTCCGGGGCGCGCCGGCACAGCGGCGATAGCGGGCAACAGCGCCGGGTTGGGGTTTCCGGTCGACAGATCCCGCACGCCCGGCGGCACGGCCAGCCCGCGCAGCGAGCGCGGTGTGGTCGCCGGCCGATCACGCACCCGGGTGCCACGGCGACCGGAGCTTTCGACCGCGCCGCGGTCGCGCAACAGCCGGTAGGCGGCGGCGACGGTGTTCGGGTTCACCCCGAGCTGCTGGGCCAGCCCGCGGATCGGCGGCAGTGCGGCCCCGGGCGCCAACGCGCCGCGCGCGATGCCCTCCTCGACGCTCGCCGCGATGGCCTCGGCCCCCCCACCGGCAATGCTATATTGTACTGGCACATCTCCTATATTGCACTAGTACAGCGATGGAGGCAACCCCGTGTCCTACGCACCGACACCCCAGACCACCCCCACCCGGTATCGGGAACGGGCCCGCTACGACCGCGACACCGTGCGCCGCATCCTGGACGAGGCGCTGATCTGTCACCTGGGATACGCCCGCGACGGCCATCCGGTGGTGCTGCCGACCACGCACGCGCGGGTCGACGAGACGCTGTATCTGCACGGCTCCACCGGCAGCGGCCCGGTGCTGGCGGCCGGCCCGGGCGGTCTGCCGGTCTGCGTCACCGCCACCCTGGTCGACGGGCTGGTGCTGGCCCGCTCGGCGCTGCACCATTCGATGGCCTACCGCTCGGTGGTCGTCATCGGCGCCGCCCGCCTGGTCGATGACGAGGCCGAGAAGCGGCTCGGGCTCGACGCACTGCTCGATCACGTCGCACCCGGCCGGGCCGCCGACGCCCGGCCGCCCAACCGCCGGGAACTGGCGGCCACTGCGGTGCTGGCGCTCGACCTGGTGAAGGTGTCCGCCTCGGTGCGCGACGGCGGCCCCAACGACGAACCCGAGGACGTCACTCTGCCGTACTGGGCGGGAGTGGTCCCGCTGCGAATGGTCGCCGGACGCCCGGAACCGGCCGCCGACCTCGACCCGGCGATCGCGCTGCCGTCTTACCTGGAGTCTTACCGCAGACCGCGCTGATACTCCGGCATCCAGGTGCCCGGCGTCATCGGAGTGGTGGCACCGCCGCCGAAGGCGTCGGCCGCCAGGGCAGTGAGTCCACTCGGCAGCACGGCATCCGAGGCGTCGTCCAAGTCCATGTATTCGTACCCGCGGCCGAGCATGTCGGCCTTTGCGCGCCGCCGCCGGCGGGCCTTGACCTTCTCCTCGGCGACCACGGCGTCCACCGGCGCCGCGGCGGCCTCGGGCTCCGCGGCCTTGCGTCGGCGAGCACTGGTGCCCGCGGCCCGACGGGCCTGCTGGCTCGCGCCGGCGACCAGATACATCGCGGCCAGACTGTCCCCCGGGGTCAGCGGTGGTGCGGGCGGCGGAGGGAGCGCCGGCGGCGCTGCGGGCGGCGGCGGTGCAAGAGCGGGCGCCGGAGCGGGGGCCGGGGCCGGAGCGGGAACCGGCGGCGTCGGAGCGACCGTCAGGCCGGCGAACGGCGGGGGCATGACCGGAACCACCGGAACCGGAACCGCATGCAGCGCAGCCAGGCCGGACAACCCCGCCAATCCGGCCAAAGGCGCCGCGGCCAGTGGCGCCAATGCGGCGGTCAGCATCGGCAGCACAACCGGAATCAGCACCAGAGCCTGCTCCAGCAGCGTCTTGAGCAGCGCAACCACGTCGGTGATGATCGTGCCGACCGCTTCCACTGCGGTGAACATCAGCGTGAACGCGATGGTGCTGGGGTTACCGGAGGCGAACGCCGCCGCGATGTCGGCGCCGATGAAGGCGAAGGTCTGCGACAGGTAGGCGGCGAATGAGCCGAAGTCCATCGGATAGCCGATCGCGAACGCGAGGTTGTAGGGACTCAGAAAGCTCAGCGGGTTGCCCAGTATCGGCAGCCAGGGATCGAACCCGCCGAATAGCGACTGGAAGAACGGGTTGGCCGCCAGCTCGTCGATCATCGGCTGCAGCACATTGTTGTAGAAGTCGGTGTAGCCGCTGTTCTGCAGCCATTCCATGATCTCGTTCTGTCGATCGGGCGGGAGCTGCGGCTGGCTGGCGTCCGCGGACTGCGCCTTGACGATCTGTGGCGCTGCCGACGTCTGCGGGCTCGACGCCACCGCGGTGCCCGAGGCGGCCTGATAGGTGGTCATCACGGTGGTGGCCTGCAGCCACATCCGGCCGTAGTCGGCCTCATTGAGCGTGATCGGGATGGTGTTGACACCGAAGAAGTTGGTGGCCACCAGCACCGCGTGGGTGGCGTGGTTGGCCGCGAGCTCACCCAGCGTCGGCATCGCGGCCAGTGCGGTGCTGTAGGCGGCGGCCGCGGCCTGCTGGGCGGTGGCGGTCAGGGCGCTGACGACCCCGGCCTGGATCAGCCACGCCAGATACGGCAGATTCGCCGCGACATACGCTTCGGCGCTGGGACCCTGCCACGCCCCGGCCTGCACTGCCCCCAGCAGTGCCGTCAACTCGTCGGCGACCGCACTGTATTCGGCGCTCAGCGTGCTCCATGCGGCAGCCGACGCCAACAGCGGACCAGCCCCGGGGCCCGCCGACAGCAATGTCGAGTGGACTTCGGGTGGAGACGCGATCCAGATCGGCGCGGTCACGGTCGTCAGCTCTCTCGGGTTACCCGCCCCGAATCGGAGGTTGCGACGACGTGAGTGTCTGGCTCTCGGGTGAGGTCACTCCCCCGATGACAGTGGCGGGACCGCTCCGGAATTGAAGCGGCGGTCCCAGCTTCGGCTGAACCGCCGGATTCACACCGGATTCCTACATCGTCATCGCCTTACCAGCGAATTGTCGCACGCCGGACTCCCTGACCACCGCCGACTGCGAAATCCAGCCCCCCAGGCACCGGGTAATCTGCCGACCGTGTCCGATCCGGTGAACACCCCCACGATCTGCCTGAACATGATCGTGCGCGACGAGGCCCACATCATTGCGGAGGTGCTGAGCGCCACCGCGCCCTACATCAGTGCGTGGGTGATCGTCGACACCGGCTCCCAGGACGGAACCCAGCAGGTGATCCGCGACCACATGGCGGCCCTGGGCATTCCGGGCGAGCTCTACGAACGGCCCTGGCGCAACTTCGGGCACAACCGCACCGAGGCACTGACCCTGGCGCAGGGCCGCTGCGACTACATCCTGGTGATCGACGCCGACGACACGATCGTGGGCACACCCGATTTCACCGGCCTGGACGCCGATATCTACGAGCTGCGGATCCGGCAGGAAGCCGTCAGAGGCTGGCGCCCGCAGCTGTTCCGCGACGGGCTGCCGGTGCGCTACGTGGGTGTGGTCCACGAGTACGTCGAATGCGATGAAGACCACGTCATTTCCCGCCTCGACCGCGACTTCGCCATCGAATCGCGGCGGCTGGGCGCCCGCAACCTGGACCCGCAGAAGTACGCCCGCGACCGGGATCTCCTACTGGCCGAGGTCGAACGCAATCCCGAGGACTCGCGGTCGGTCTTTTATCTGGCGCAGAGTTGCTTCGATCTGGAGGATTACGCCGCCGCAGTCCCCTGGTACGAACGGCGGACTCAAATGGGGGGCTACGACGAAGAGGTCTACTTCTCGCTGTACCGCAAAGCCGGCGCCATGGAGGTGCTCGGCGAACCGTGGCCGGAAGTGCAGGCCGCCTACCTACGGGCCTGGGAGTTTCGGCCGACCCGTGCCGAACCGCTGTATTGCCTCGCGTTCGCCTACCGCTCCGCGGGGCGCTACCAGCTCGGTCACCTCTTCGCCAGGCAAGCCGAGCAGATCCCGATGCCCGACGACAACCTTTGGGTCGATGCGGGGGTCTACAACTTCCGCGCGACCGACGAGCGCGCGGTGTGCGCGTCGTGGCTGGGCAACCACGACGAAGCGTTCACGCTGTGCCGGCGCCTGGTGGCGCGCACCGACGTTCCCGACGACGAACGGCAGCGCATCGAATCCAACCGAGACTTTTCGGTTCCGGCCATGCTTGAGGCAGCCTCGAGCTACCCCGAAGCGGTGGTGCACACCCTGGCGGCCGGGCCGCCCGAGGCTGAGGTGACGGTCAGCCTGCGCACCGGGTCCGATCGAGCCCGCACCGAGCAGACCCTGAACTCGTTCCTGAACTGCTGCCTGGACGTGGCGCGCGTCGGACGCTTCCTGGCCATCGACACCGGCCTGACAGCCGAAGATCGGGTGCTGCTGGCGCAGCGGTATCCCTTTCTGGAGTTCACCGATCCGGGTACGGAGATCAGTGCCGGGATCGGTGGCCGCTACTGGTTGCGGCTGGACTCCGGCTGGCGGTTCTTTGCCCCGGAGAACCTCATCACCCGACTGACCGGCGGACTGCACGCCGAACCGCAGGTGTTCCAGATCGGCATCAACTTCACCGACGCGGTAAAGCTGACCGGCACCTGCGCCGCCGAGGACACTGTGCGTCGCTCCCCCGATACCGGCCGCTACCTGCTGACCGACCGTGCTGCCACCGGCCCGGCGATGTTCGACACCACACGACTGGGCCACGTGGACGGCACCGCCACCCTCGACGAGGTCCTCTGCATCCTGGAGTGAGCCCGCCGGCAGTTCGGCTGCCGAGTCAGTCCTTGGCGTCGATCGCTGCGTTGAGCGTCCGGCTGGGCCGCATGACCGCCGACGTCAGGTCGTGGTCCGGCGCGTAGTAGCCGCCGATGTCCACCGCCTTGCCCTGCACCACGTTCAGCTCATTGAGGATGGCGTCCTCATTCTTGTCCAGGGTGTCCGACAGGGCGGCGAAATGCTTGGCCAGTTCGGGGTCCTCGGTCTGGGCAGCAAGCTCTTCGGCCCAGTACTTGGCGAGGTAGAACTGGCTGCCGCGGTTGTCGAGCTCGCCGGTCTTGCGCGACGGACTCTTGTTGGCGTCCAGCAGCTTGCCGATAGCGGAGTCGAGAGTCTTTCCCAAGATTTTGGCGTGGACGTTGCCGGTCTTGGCACCCAGGTCGTCGAAGCTGGCGCCCAGCGCCAGGAACTCACCGAGCGAGTCCCAGCGCAGGTGGTTCTCCTCCACCAGCTGCTTGACGTGCTTGGGGGCGGAACCGCCCGCGCCGGTCTCGTACATCCCGCCGCCGGCCATCAACGGCACGATCGACAGCATCTTGGCGCTGGTGCCCAGCTCCAGGATCGGGAACAGATCGGTGAGGTAGTCGCGCAGGATGTTGCCGGTGGCGGCGATGGTGTCCTGACCGCGGATCAGCCGCTCCAGGGTGTACCGCATGGCCCACACCTGCGGCATGATCTGGATCTCCAGGCCCTCGGTGTCGTAGTCCGCCAGGTAGGCCTTGACCTTCTTGCGCAGCTCCGCCTCGTGCGGCCGCTCGGTGTCCAGCCAGAACACCACGGTCATGCCCGACGCCCGTGCCCGCTGGACGGCCAGCTTCACCCAGTCCTGGATGGCCGCGTCGGTGACCGTGCACAGCCGCCAGATGTCGCCGGCCTCCACCTTCTGGGTCAGCAGCACCTCACCGGTGGCCAGGTCCACGATGTCGGCGACGCCGGATTCGGGGACCTCGAACGTCTTGTCGTGGCTGCCGTACTCCTCGGCCTTCTGCGCCATCAACCCGACATTGGGGACGGTGCCCATGGTGGCCGGGTCGAACTGGCCGTGGGTCTTGCAGAAGTTGATCAGCTCCTGGTAGATCCGCGCGAACGTCGACTCGGGGTTGACGGCCTTGGTGTCCTTCTGCCGTCCGTCGGCGCCGTACATCTTGCCGCCGGCCCGGATCATCGCCGGCATCGAGGCGTCGACGATCACATCCGAGGGCGAGTGGAAGTTGGTGATGCCGTTGGCCGAGTCCACCATCGCCAGTTCGGGGCGGTGCTCGTGGCAGGCGTGCATATCCTCGATGACCTCCTCACGCTGGGAGGCCGGCAGGGTCTCGATCTTGTTGTAGAGGTCGACCAGACCGTTGTTGACATTGACGCCCAAGTCGTCGAAGAGCTTCTGGTGCTTGGCGAATGCGTCCTTGTAGAACACCTTGATGGCATGGCCGAACACGATCGGGTGGCTGACCTTCATCATGGTCGCCTTGACGTGCAGGGAGAACATCACACCGGTCTTGCGGGCGTCCTCCATCTGCTCCTCGTAGAACTCGCGCAGCGCGCGCACGCTCATGAACATCGAGTCGATGACCGTGCCGCTGAGCAGCGACACCTTCTCCTTGAGCACCATCGTCTTGCCGCTCTTGGTCGTCAGCTGCATCTTGACGTCGCGGTCGCGGTCCAGCGTCATCGACTTCTCACCGTGATAGAAGTCGCCGTGGCGCATCGTCGCCACATGAGTGCGCGAGGCCTGTGACCACTCGCCCATGCTGTGCGGGTGCTTGCGCGCGTACTCCTTGACCGCCTTGGGCGCGCGACGGTCTGAGTTGCCTTCCCGCAGTACCGGGTTCACCGCACTGCCCAGGCACTTCGCGTAGCGGTCGTGAATGTCGCGCTCAGCGTCGGTCTTGGGGTCCTCGGGGTAGTCGGGCAATTTGTAGCCCTTGCCCTGCAGCTCCTTGATGGCGGAGACCAGCTGCGGCACCGAGGCGCTGATGTTGGGCAGCTTGATGATCGTGGTGTCGGGCAGCTGGGTCAGCCGGCCGAGTTCGGCAAGGTTGTCCGGCACTCGCTGGTCTTCGGTCAGACAGTCCGGGAATGCGGCCAGGATGCGGGCCGCAAGCGAGATGTCACTGGCTTGGACGTCGATACCCGCGGGCCCGGTGAAGGCCTGCACGATCGGCAGAAACGAGTACGTCGCCAACAGCGGCGCCTCGTCGGTCAGCGTGTAGATGATGGTCGGCTGGTCGGCGCACATGGCTGTTCTCCCGGCGTCAGGTCTGAGGTGTTCGATTGTCCCGCGTTGTACACGGCGGCATCAGTATCGCGCACCGCTCCGCGGCGCTCGCCGCCGGTGAGCAGGTGGCGACACCTCCATGGGATGCGATAGGCTGCGTCACGGTCATGAGTGCCAGCGCGAAGCCCCGGCTTGCTGGCCGGCAACCCTCCAACCGCGGTGGGGTGCCCCGGGTGATGACCGGGTTGAGTAGCCACTATCGGCTACGCGGCAAGCGCGGGTCCGCCACAACGGGCCCCCCGAGTAGACAGGGGAACCTGATGCGTGCCTCCTTGCGCCCGCTCACCCGTTGCTGTTGTCGCTGAACCCACGCCTGATCCGCACGTCACCCAGCGACAACACACCGAGGAAACCATTCAGCAATGACCGCCGACAACAACATCGACCCCAGTTCGCACTGGTCGTTCGAGACCAAGCAGGTCCACGCGGGGCAGGTACCCGACGCGGCCACCAACGCCCGAGCGTTGCCGATCTACCAGACCACCTCCTACACGTTCAACAACACCGAGCACGCGGCCAAGCTGTTCGGCCTGGAGGAGCCGGGCAACATCTACACCCGGCTGATGAACCCGACGACCGACGTCGTCGAACAGCGGATCGCCGCACTCGAAGGCGGGGTCGCCGCCCTGCTGGTGTCCTCCGGACAAGCCGCGGCCACCTTCGCGATCCTCAATCTCGCCGGCGCAGGCGACCACATCGTGTCCAGCCCGCGCCTGTACGGCGGCACCTACAACCTGCTGCACTACTCGCTGGCCAAGCTGGGCATCGAGACCACCTTCGTCGAAGACCCCGACGACCTGGAGTCCTGGCGGGCGGCGGCGCGGCCCAACACCAAGGCCTTCTTCGCCGAGACCATCTCCAACCCGAAGATCGACGTGCTGGACATCCCGGGTGTGTCGGGCGTGGCCCACGACAACGGTGTGCCGCTGATCGTCGACAACACCGTGGCCACCCCCTACCTGATCCAGCCACTGGCCCACGGTGCCGACATCGTGGTGCACTCGGCCACCAAGTACCTGGGCGGCCACGGCTCGGCGATCGCGGGCGTGATCGTCGACGGTGGGAACTTCGACTGGACGCAGGGCCGCCACCCGGGGTTCACCACCCCCGACCCGAGCTACCACGGGGTGGTCTTCGCCGACCTGGGCGCGCCGGCGTTCGCGCTGAAGGCCCGCGTGCAGCTGCTGCGCGATCTGGGCTCGGCGGTCTCGCCGTTCAACGCCTTCCTGATCGCCCAGGGTCTGGAGACATTGAGTCTGCGGGTCGAGCGTCACGTCGCCAACGCCCAGCGGGTCGCGGAGTTCCTGGAATCCCGCGATGACGTGCTGAGTGTCAACTACGCGGGCCTGTCGAGCTCGCCGTGGCACGCAAGGGCCCAGCAACTGGCGCCCAAGGGCGTCGGCGGCGTGCTGTCGTTCGAGCTCGCCGGCGGTATCGAGGCGGGCAAGGCATTCGTCAACGCACTGAAGCTGCACAGCCACGTCGCCAACATCGGTGACGTGCGCTCGCTGGTGATTCACCCGGCGTCGACGACGCACGCCCAGCTCAGCGCCGAAGAGCAGCTGGCCAGCGGTGTCACTCCGGGCCTGGTGCGGCTGGCGGTCGGCATCGAGGGCATCGCGGACATCCTGGCCGACCTCGAACTCGGCTTCGCCGCGGCCTCGGCACAGCTCGGCGACTCGTCGGCGCTGGCGGCCCGTTGAGGCGGTCCCCGGTGACGATCTCCGACGTGTCCAGGCAGCTGCTGCCCGCCGAGGGAGAGACCGGCGTGGTCGCCATCGGGTCGCTGACGCTGCAGAGCGGCGCGGTGCTCGATGACGTCCACATCGCCGTTCAGCGCTGGGGCGAGCTGTCGCCCCAGCGCGACAACGTCGTCATGGTGCTGCATGCGCTGACCGGGGATTCGCACGTCACCGGGCCCGCCGGGCCGGGCCATCCCACCCCGGGCTGGTGGGACGGGGTGATCGGCCCCGGCGCTCCGATCGACACCGACCGCTGGTGTGCGGTGGCCACCAATGTGTTGGGCGGCTGCCGCGGGTCGACCGGCCCGGGATCCCTGGCCCGCGACGGGAAACCTTGGGGCTCAAAGTTTCCCGCCATCACAATTCGCGACCAGGTCGAGGCTGACATCGCCGCGCTGTCCGCGCTGGGTATCACCGAGGTGGCCGCCGTGCTGGGCGGTTCGATGGGTGGCGCCCGCGGCCTGGAGTGGATGGTGGGCCACCCGGATCAGGTCGGCGCTGGCTTGCTGCTGGCTGTCGGCGCCCGGGCCACCGCCGACCAGATCGGCACCCAGAGCACCCAGATCGCGGCCATCAAGGCCGACCCGGACTGGCAGGGCGGCGACTACCACGGCACCGGCCGCAGTCCCGACGCCGGCCTGGCCATCGCCCGGCGCATCGCGCACCTGACCTACCGCGGTGAGGCAGAGCTGGACCTGCGATTCGCCAATGCTGCCCAGGACGGGGAGGATCCGGCCGACGGTGGACGCTACGCGGTGCAGAGCTACCTGGAACATCAGGGCGACAAGCTGGTGTCGCGGTTCGACGCGGGCAGCTACGTGGTCCTGAGCGACTCGCTGTCCAGCTACGACGTGGGCGCCGGGCGCGGTGGGGTGGCCGCAGCGTTGCGTGGTTGCCCGGTTCCCGCGGTGGTCGCCGGGATCACCTCGGACCGGCTGTACCCGCTGCGGTTGCAGGCCGAGTTGGCCGAGCTGCTGCCCGGCTGCGACGGACTGCAGGTGCTCGACTCCGACTGCGGACACGACGGCTTCCTGCTGGACACCGCCCGAGTCGGCGAGCTGATCCGCCAGACCTTGGACTTGGCGAGCTCGGCGCGGGAACGCCGACGGTGAGCCCGTCCGAGCAGGGCCGCCGCGACCGCTCATTGTCGTTCGGGTCGCAGGCCGCCGCCTACGAGCGGGGCCGTCCGTCCTACCCGCCGGAGGCGATCGACTGGCTGCTGCCGCCGGGCGCCCGCGACGTCCTGGACCTGGGCGCCGGCACCGGCAAGCTCACCGCCCGGCTGGTGGAGCGCGGCCTGGACGTGGTGGCGGTAGACCCGATCGCCGAAATGCTCGAGGTGCTGGCCAGCGCCTTGCCGGACACCCCGGCGCTGCTCGGGTCCGCTGAGCAGATCCCACTGCCGGACAACAGCGTCGACGCGGTGCTGGTGGCCCAGGCCTGGCATTGGTTCGACCCCGCTCGGGCCATCCCCGAGTTGGTCAGGGTGCTGCGGCCCGGCGGCCGTCTGGGACTGGTCTGGAACACCCGCGACGAACGGCTGGGCTGGGTAAAGGAACTCGGCGCGATCATCGGCCGAGAGGACGCCCGCGACGTGGTCGACGCCGGGGTGAGTCTGCCCGCGCCGTTCGGCGATATCGAAAGCCACCAGGTGGAGTGGACCAACTACCTGACGCCGCAGGCCGTGATCGATCTGGTCGCTTCCCGCAGCTACTGCATCACCTCACCGGACGCGGTCCGCACCAAGACACTGGACCAGGTTCGCAACCTGCTGGCCACCCATCCGTCGTTGGTCGGGTCCACCGGACTGGCACTGCCCTACATCACGGTGTGCGCCCGGGCCACGCGCTCGGATTCCTAGCGCCAGCAAGTGTTTATGCCGGCCGGCAGTGGGTATGCCGCTTCGGTCGGCCGGAACCAGGGGGCCCTACGGTTGGCACCTGACATGGCCCCGGCCGTCCGAAGGGCCAACCGATATGACTCGCCGCCTGACTCCACATTTCGCTGACGTCCAAGCCCATTACGACCTGTCGGATGACTTCTTCCGGCTCTTCCTGGACCCGACCCAGACCTACAGCTGTGCCTACTTCCGGCGCTACGACTTGACGCTGGAGGAAGCCCAACTCGCCAAGATCGATCTTTCACTCGGCAAGCTCGGCCTGCGCCCGGGCATGACCCTGCTCGACGTGGGCTGCGGTTGGGGCGCCACCATGGCGCGGGCGATCGAACGGTACGACGTCAACGTGGTCGGTCTGACACTGAGCAAGCACCAGGCCGTCCACGTGCAATCGATGTTCGCCGCGATGGACTCCCCACGCAGCCGACGAGTGCTGCTGGCCGGTTGGGAGGAGTTCGACGAGCCGGTCGATCGGATCGTGTCGATCGGGGCGTTCGAGCACTTCGGCTACGACCGCTACAACGACTTCTTTGCGATGGCCCACCGGGTGATGCCGAGCGACGGGGTGATGATGCTGCACACCATCTGCGGCTTGTCCCCGCAACAAATGGTCGAGTACGGAATGCCGCTGACGGACGACCTGGCGGCATTTCAGATCTTCCTGATGACCGAGATCTTCCCCGGCGGCGAGCTGCCGTCGGTGGCGCTGGTCAAAGAGCACGCCGTCAAGGCCGGGTTCACGGTGAACCGGATCCAGTCACTGCAGCAGCACTACGCCATGACCCTGGACCACTGGGCGCAGGCGCTGGAAGCGCACGAGTGCGAGGCCATCGCGCTTCAGTCCGCAGAGGTCTACGAGCGCTACATGCGTTACCTGACCGGCTGCGCCAGGGAGTTCCGGGAAGGCCGCTTCGACGTCAACCAGTTCACCTTGGCCAAGTAGCCGCAGACAAAGCCCTTCGGGCGAAGGCGATTACCGCTAGGCGCTGAACAAGTCGGCAAAGTCGTCGGCGATCGACGGGAACGCGCTCATCACGCTCATCAGTTCGAACCCGATGGCTGTGGGGATCAGTCCGGCGTCGGCTGCGATCGGCATTCCGATGGCGTTCGTCAGGGTGGTCAGCAGGTCGTCGCCGTTGCCGAATGCGTTGAAGAACATGCTGATGTCGTAGGCGGGCATGGTGGTCAGCAAGGCGTTGACGATGTCCGCGGTCGGCAGCAGCACCGAATACAGCGTGGAGGCCGCACTGGAGAACGCGTTGACGACGTCGAGCAGACTGGGCAGCGCGAAATCTAACGGCGATCCGAGTGCGTCGGCCGGATTCCCCAGCGACAGGTGCCCGAGGTCGTAGATGAAGTCGTTGAAGCCATGCTGCGCGCCCTGCCACAGCGAGTTCAGCAGCGTCATGATGTCGATGTCCGGGAACACGCCGTAGGTGGTGAGCACATTCGCCGGGCCCTGGTCCCAGCCGCCATGGGTCAAGACGCCGTCGACGTAGGTGTCGACGTTGCCGTAGCCCAGGTCCACCAGGATCCGGGTGACGGGCTCCAGCAGGTCATACAGCGGCTCGCCCAGTACCGGGATTCCCAGCAGCGGCTGCAGCAGCGGAAGGATCTCCGTCGGAATCATGTAGTAGTCGGTGTTGAGGGCGGCCGAGGCGCCGTCGGGCAGGGTCAGCGGCCCGTCGTAGTTGGTGGATCCCAGCAACAGCTGTGCGCTGTCCATGGAATCCGGCCGGCTGTAGCCGGGGCCATGCACCAGCGCGATCCCCAGCACGGCATTGAGCGTCGACAGAAAGTTCAACGGATAGCGCGGGAAATCGGCGAACCCGTCGTATTCGGCGATATAGATGTCGGTCGCGTAGGGGGTGTCGGGGGTGGCCCCGTAGAAGTCGATCCCCATCGACGGGATGTACAGCGGGACTTCGGGAATGGCGAAGCGCGACAGCAGGCCACCGTTGGGGAACATCTCATTGGCGATCAAGACGAACGACAACTGGTCAGGGTCGGGGGCATTGCCGGAGCTGAGCAGCTGGTTCATCTCCAAAGACGAGATGACGGCGCTCTGCGAGACGCCGTAGACCACCACCTGGTCGCCGGCCGCGATGCGGTCGCGAATCGTCGCGTCGAGCATCCGCACACCCTGATCGATCGAGGTGTCGAGTGGCAGGCTCTTGACCCCGGTGCCCGGGTACAGGCCTTCGGGGGTGAACACGCCCTGCATGGTGTAGCCGTCGTACCCGAGGTGGGAGAGGAATTGATCCGCCCAGTGAAAGTCCCACGTCCCCGGGATGGGGGTTCCGGTGCCACCCATGACCAGGGCGACGTTGTCGAGCAGCGCCACCTCGGCGGTCACCGTGCGCGCCTCGGAGATCGCGGACGCCATGGCCGGCGTCATGACCGGTGCAGCGATCACCGCGGCGGCGCTGGTCGCGGCCACTGCCGCAACTCCCAGAGTGTGAAACGTGGGGCTTACCTTCATGGCGACCTCCGACCGGCGCAGGACGGCTTATTGCCTTGCAGCACCGTAACGCTTACATGATGAAATCCTGAAGTAACTCTGAATAACTCAAACTTTCTACTGTAGAAACTTCCATCGACCAGGGCTTTTCTCCGAGCCGACGACCATAATCCAACTTATGTTGCTAGCCGTCCGGATTTGGAGAGGAAACACCAAGGTTGGACCGGCAGGTCCCGGCCCTGAGCCTCGACTCGGCTCAACGTCCCGAAATGGCGTCATCGGCCGGGACGAGATAGCGCCGTAGGCAAACCGTGACCCGGCCGACTCGCCGGTGTTACCGCTTTGATGCAGGATTTCAACAAGAACGTTCGGACAAATCCCGGGCTCCGCTCGGCGCCGGACCATAACGAGGGGGATGCATGCGAGGCTTCATGAGCAAGACGGGGGCGGGCCTAGTAGGTCTGATCGCCACCGCGGGATTGGCGGCACCGGCGCAGGCAAGCCCGGTAGACACCTCGTTCCTGTCCGATCTGGCCGGGGCCGGCGTCCCGGTCGGTGACCCCGCCGCAACGGCTGCTCTGGGCCAATCCGTGTGCCCGATGCTGACCGAACCCGCCGGCACCGCCGCGTCGGTGGCAGCCCCAGTCGCGGGCCTGGGCGGCGGACCCAGCATGTCGCCCCAGATGGCGCAGATGTTCACCGAGATCGCCGTGCAGATCTACTGCCCCCAGATGCTCTCTCAGCTGGCCAGCGGACAGGTGCCGGATCTGCCGCAGATCCCGGGGATGTCGGTCGGCATTCCCGGCCTGTCCGGTGGAGTCCCGGCCATTCCCGCTATCCCCGGGTTCTAGCCGCGTGACACGGCGCCAGGCTCGAGGCAGCTGACCGGGAGACCTCAAAACGGCTCCCGTTTTAGAACTTTCCGAATGCAAGCGCCACATTGTGGCCGCCGAATCCGAAGGAGTTGCTGATCGCGTACCGGTAGTCGCCGGCCCGTGCATCACCGGCGACTACCGGTACGCGATCAGCAACTCCTTCGGATTCGGCGGCCACAATGTGGCGCTTGCATTCGGA